>DUFA01000134.1 GCA_011191975.1 Dehalococcoidia bacterium | reverse complement strand
GGAGAAACTCGTAATCCTGTTGCTGATGCTGGACCTGATCAGATTAAGGAACAGGCATACTATCAGGGAGTTAATGTAACACTCGACGGATCCGGTTCATCAGATCCTGATGGGGACGATATTACTTACGAATGGACCTGGAGCGGAGGTATGGCGACTGGTGTGAGTCCTATCGTATCACTCCCACTTGGCACTACTACGATAACCTTGGTGGTAAATGATGAAATTCTGGATTCATGTTGCCCGGATACTGTTGTTATCACTGTGGTGGATACTACGCCACCGGTTCTAACAGTACCGGATGATGTAATGGAAGAGCAGACGAGTTTTGCCGGGACGCCTGTATCACTGGATCCCGCTACCGCGACCGACATATGTGATACAGACGTCGACATAAGCGACGACGCACCAGCGGTATTTCCACTAGGTGAGACGATCGTCACCTTTACGGCAACTGACGACTCCGGAAATACTGCTACTGGCTCAATGACTGTTACCGTAGTCGATACTACACCACCCGATGTTTGGTGTATTCCGTTCATCAACCCTAGCGGTAAGGAAGAACCTACCGGAAAAGCAAAAGGCAAAGGCGTTGGTGAGAACCCAGATGGCTTTTACCAACTGAATACTGAGGATATATGCGATTCTGAACCAGAGATCTTCGTTGTGGATACCGGCAGTGGTACAGTATTCGGACCGTTTGCGAGCGGCACTGTTATCAAATACACTGAAGATGCCGATGCAACTCCAGAGATGAAAAAGATAGGTAGTGACAAAGGAAAAGCTGGCGCTGTTGCTTGGCATATCATTGGAAACGGTGATATATCCATTTATGCCGTAGATCATTCAGGTAACGTTGGAACTCCTTGTTCCTGCTTAGTACCACCTCTGCCAAAATAGGATTCAATAAGAAGTGAATTGATACGGGGAGGATATGTCTGAAAACGTATATCCTCCCCGGTATTTTTATAATACCAGAATCTGTATTATTTGGCAGAGAAGGTTAATTCGCGTTAACATTATTCTTAAGAAAATCCACCAAGGATACATTTTGATGTTACAACGACTATTAATCTACGTTTTTCTCACCCTCCTGATATTTTTATTCGGCTGCCATAATACTGTTGATAATAATTTAATATTTAAAGAAGACTTTGAAAAGGGGATTCTTGACTCGTCTCGATGGAAAATTACTACTGACGGTGATTTTGCCGATTATACCGTTGATGTATGCGATGTTGATATCAGCGAAAAAAATGATTTCCGGCTCAGACTTCAGGCGAATACACTCGAAACCTCCGATCCCTTGAAATACCTTGGTGTGAGAAGTAAAGAAGTACTGGATCTGAACACCGATCTTGAAATCTCATTCGACGTCGATTGGAATGATCAGGCGAATGGTTGTTATCTCACTGCTTCTCTGTATCTTTGCCCCACAATATCTGAAAACCCAAAGAATGAGAATGACTGGCTGAAATTCGAATATACCGGCGTTCCCCCGGGTCGTAATGTGCGAATCAATATATGGGAAAAGATAAACGGTGCAGTGATCCCGCATTATACGGATTGGGGACCTCGAGATGAAAAAGACAAGCCGGTAGGGAAATATCTCGAACCCGGTAAACACACGATAAAACTGGTTATATCAGGATCTACTCTAAAGATTTTCGAGGACGATAATGAGATATACTATTTACGGGAGTATAAACTGAGTTTCACGACGGCCTATATTTACCTTCAAATGAGCAGTGGCACAAATTATCCTGCCCGGACTGTATATTTCGATAATATATCGGTAAAAGATATTAACATACAAGACTGATGTAAAAGAAAAAGTTAATCTGATAATCCTTTTATAAAGTCCTGATAACTTGAATAGAGGGAGTCCAAAAATGAGGACTCCCTCTTTTATAAATTGCCATAAGGAAACGTCAAAATTGACGTCAATATTTGATAGAAAATATCTATCACAAGTTTTGAACTAGAATGCGGTTTTCAACCGCACTACCTCTATTAGAAAAACACTTTGAAATCAGGTAGTCTTACATCCCGGCGGCGGCAAGAATATCCGGTACGACTTCTTCTTTGCCTATTGCCATGATATGGACACCATCGCAGATCGCGTCTTTCTTGAGAGTGGCTATCATGCGCCCGGCTATCTCTATACCTTTCGTGAGTGCTTCACCTTTTGGAGCCGATGAGAGCTCGTCTATCAGGTTCTGTGGTACGAAGATGCCGGGTACATTTTCGGTCATGTATCTTGCCATTCTTGCCGATGAGAGGAGTACGATACCGGCAAGAATTTTTACAGGAAATCTTCGAGCGTATCGCATGAAGCTGACGAAATTATCCAGGTCATAGACCGCCTGGGTCTGAAAAAATACAGCACCGGCTTCAACTTTCTTTTCGAATTTTATCAACTGGGGTTCCAGGGGATTGGCTTCAGGAGTAACGATCGCCCCTGAACAGAATTCCACAACCCCATCGAGTTCATTCCCTCCCAGATCATATCCGGATTCCATGGTACGGATGGTTCTAAGAAGCTGTACTGAGTCAAGGTCGAAAACACCTTTAGCTTCCTTATGGTCACCTACGGGTATGGCGTCTCCGGTAAGGCACAGTACGTTTCTAATGCCTCTGGTGTAGGCGAGCATCAGCTCTGCCTGGAGAGACATGCGATTACGATCGCGGCAGGTCATCTGGAGAATGGCTTCGCCGTCGTGCTCACGAATAGCCATACAACCCCCGATCGACGGGAATCTCATTACCGAACTCTGGTGATCAGTCACGTTTAAGGCATCGACTTTATCCTTGAGCATTTGTATATGATGATGCATTTGTTCAAGGTTCGTTCCTTTAGGCGGAGCTATCTCACTCGTAATGACGAACTTACCGGAATCTAACTTCTCTTTAAAACTCACGGGCATTTTCGCTACCTCCCCGTCATGATATTTTTAGAACACCGGGTCTTGGAGTTACCTGAAAATTGTGAGGAGGATTATATTTTTTCATCAGGTAAAGTCTATTCTGTTCCTTTAATCGGTTATAGATAAGGGTCCAGGCACAATCTTTTTCTCTGTCAATCTCACATTTTCCGTCGTTCGTCCCACCACATGGCCCGTTGACGAGGCCCTTGTGGCAGGTGGTGATCGGGCATATACCTGCTGTTTCTCCAAGGACACATTGTCCGCATTGAGCACAAACCTCGTGGAAATTACCGGGTGTATCTTCTACGGCAATAAAAAGGGTATCCAGAGCGGGGATAACAGGTTTGTCTATATACAGGCTTATCCTGTGCACTCCAAGAGCACATGACATAACGAGAATGCAATTCGCGTCTCCGATTGCCCGGTTGTGCTCCTTCATGACTTCTGAAGTCATTTCGTCACAGGCGGTGGGGATAACGGTTGTGCCACTGATACGTTTTCCGAGTTCATTGAGCTGGTCACTCATTTCTCTAACCTGGTCAACGCCTCCAGTCTCCGTGAGTGTGGCACATGTTCCACATCCTGCGATAAATATCCTGTCGAATGGTTCCAGTTGTTCCTGTATTTCTTCAAATGGTTTTTGCCTGGTTATCGATTTCATCACAATCCTCCCGCTGCAAACATAACCGTATTACGTTTCTAAATCACACCTCAGGCAACGTTTGGCTTCCTGTCGTGCCGTTTCCTCGGAAAAACTTAATTCCACTTCATCGAAACTCGTTTTCCTTTCGCCGGGTGGAAGTATCGGGACAGAAAGTCTTGGCTGCTCTTCCCACGATTCATCTGTTTCGGTTACAACAGTATCGTCAATCACACGTTTCTTAAGGTCATACATTTCGACTCGCGAAGAGTCTTTGTTAAGATATTTGTCTATAGCAATGGAAGCTCTTCTTCCGGCTGCAATTGCTTCAATTACCATACCAGGTCCCGTAACGAAATCACCTCCTGCAAAAACTCCTTCGACGTTGGTGGCAAGGGTGTTATTATCTACCACGAGAGTCTCCCATCGCGTTCGCTCAAGTTCGCTGTCCACCGGTAAGAATGACAAGTCAGGAGCCTGACCGACTGCAGCTATGACGGTATCAGCTTCAGCAAAGAACTCCGATCCGGGTACAGGTATCGGGCGTCGCCTTCCGCTTTCATCAGGTGCTCCAAGGCTCATACGGCTGCATTGAAGACCTGATATTTTCCAGTTATCACTTACTATCCTGGTAGGAGTGGTAAGGAAGTTTATGTGTATACCTTCATCTACTGCCTGGTCATATTCAATCCCGGTTACCGGCATTTCTTCATGTGATCTACGGTAATAAATACTCACTTCTTCAGCGCCCAGTCGAAGCGCAGTGCGGGCAGAATCCAGGGCTACATTCCCCCCACCAATAATAGCGGCACGTTTCCCTACCCGTATTGCTCTGCCAAGTTTAGTATCCCTGAGAAACTTGAGTCCGTAATAAAATCCTTCAATGTCGTCAAGTTCACCAGGAATTCCGACACGCTGACTTCTCTGGGCTCCGGCAGCAATAAAGACAGCTTCATATCCCTCAGCTTTTATATCCTCAACTGTGAAATTAGTATTTACGGGTGTGTTATACCTGATCTCGACACCTTTCTGGGCAATATAATCGATCTCTCTTTGGATAACCTCCCGGGGAAGGCGGAATTCAGGGATAGCGACCGAGAGCATACCACCTCCGACAGGCAGGGCTTCGAACACAGTCACCGGATACCCGGATTGTGCCAGATAATAAGCACAAGCCAGCCCTGTCGGTCCTGCTCCGACGACAGCAATACGCGATGATTTTGTTGCCGGGAATGGCTCCGGATTCTCCGTTACATTCGCGAAATACCAGTCTGACGCAAAACGTTTAAGTTCACGAATAGCCACCGGATCATCGAGTTCTCCACGACGACATCTCAATTCACAGGGATGGTGGCATATCCGACCGCATATTGAGGGGAAAGGATTGCGTTCACGGATCGTTTCCACCGCTTCCAAATATTCTCCTTCAGCAATATGAGCGACATACTTCGGTACGTTTATCCCGACCGGGCAGGTATGCTGACAAGGAGATATCATGAGGGCATCACAAACTGCTGCGGGACATTTCTTTTCGAGAATATGCGTTTCATATTCGTCACGGAAATAATTAATAGTGGAAATGACGGGATTCGGTGCTGTCATACCAAGATTACAAAGGGAGCTTTCCTTGACCGTTGCGGCGATTTTTAGAAGTGTGTCAATGTCTCCTTCTTTTCCTTTTCCTTCTGTAATCCTGGTAAGGATTTCGAGCATCTGCCTTGTTCCCAGCCGACATGGTGTGCATTTGCCACATGATTCCGCCTGAGTAAAACTGAGAAAGTAACGGGCGATTTCTACCATACAGGTGGATTCGTCGAGAACAACCATACCACCGGAACCCATAATCGAACCGACTCCAGCCAGCGATTCATAATCAACGGGAAGATCGATAAGTCGCGCCGGGATACAACCGCCGGAGGGACCGCCGGTCTGAACGGACTTAAATTGTTTTCCTCGCGGTACCCCACCACCGATATCATTGATTATATGTGACAGGGGAGTCCCCATTGGTACTTCAACAAGTCCGCTGTTGGCTATCTTGCCGGTAAGGGCGAATACGGCGGTACCTTTACTCTTTTCAGTACCGATGCCGGCAAACCACTCTGCTCCTTTTTCGATAATGATTGGAACAGTAGCCAGTGTTTTTACGTTGTTGATGGTAGTTGGCTTACCGTCCAGTCCGGAATTGGCGGGATAAGGAGGGCGAGGGCGGGGCATACCTCGCCGACTTTCAATCGATGCCAGCAAGGCGGTTTCTTCACCGCACACAAACGCACCGGCACCAAGTTTAATCTGGATTGTAAAACTGAAGTTCGAACCAAGGATATTCTCACCCAGGTAACCGTTTTCTTTCGCCTGTTTTAAAGCGATTTTCAATCGACTCACCGCCAATGGATACTCAGCCCGGACGTATACATACCCTCTGCTGGCTCCCATTGCATAAGCACCGATAGTCAGACCTTCGATTACGGCATGAGGATCCGCTTCCAGGATCGACCTGTCCATGAACGCTCCCGGATCTCCTTCGTCAGCATTGCATATTGCGTATTTTGGCGAACCGGCAGCGATACGTTCGAATTCCCACTTGGTCCCGGTAGAGAAACCGGCACCCCCGCGTCCACGTAAACCTGATTTCTTGATCTCATCTATTACTCCTTCGGGAGTCATTTCGAGGAGTACTTTACGAAGTGATCCATAACCGCCTCTTTCAAGGTAATCCTCTATTTTTTCCGGATTAATATGGCCACAGTTGCGAAGGACAATCCGTTCCTGCATTTCATAGAATTTGATATCGGAATATTTGGGGATGGCTTCATCGGTAACGGGATCGTGATAGTAGAGACGTTCGACAGGTTTTCCATCACGGAGGTGAGAAGCGGCAATATCGGCGGCATCTTCAGGTTCAACATGGGTGTAAAAAATCCCATCGGGTTCGACAATTACATTCGGGCCCTGCTGACAGAAACCATGGCAGCCGGTAAAACCAACCTCGACATCACTCAGGTTTAGCTTTTCTACTTCGGCTTGGAGTGACTCGTAAACAAGGTCACCGCCGCCAGAGACGCATCCGGTTCCGCGACAAACATAAATAATCCTGTTTTGCTTCATATTATCCGTCACCATTTTTGTTGAATAACCTTGACACTTTTTTAGGATTCATATGACCATGTGTATCTCTGTTAATAACGATATTCGGAGCGAGGGCACAAACACCGATACAGGCAACGGTTTCTAACGTATATTCCAGGTCAGGCGTAGTTTCTCCTTCCTCCAGGTTAAGCTGCTGTTTAACGAGATTCAGGATGGTTTTCCCTCCTCGGACATGGCATGCAGTACCCCGGCATACCTTGACGATATTTTTGCCCCTCGGAGTGGTATATAACTGCTCATAGAAGGTGACCACACCCTGTACCTGACTTGGGAACAGGCCAAGCCCTTCCGCTATGCGTTTTATTACTGGTGGGGGAATATAACCCAGCAGTTCCTGTATATCCTGGAGACAGGGAATCAGTCCCCACTCTTCATCCTTGTGTTCCGCGATGATATTATCGATCTTTTCGAGTTCAGTCTGCGTTAATTTATTTGTTTCAGTCATTATTATCAATCCTTTCAAGCCTTACGGAACATGTCTTTAAGGAATTATTGGTATCGAAACTGAAAAGTGCATTTACTGGGGTACTCGAAAATGAAGAAGGCATACAAAGTATTCCTTCGTCCAGGTCATCGGAGATCCGAGCGATAGCGCTTATTTCACCCGAAGGTGAGATGATCCTTACTTCATCGCCCGAGTTTAACTTATACCTGTTCGAATCACCTTTACTGATATCTACCCAGGCTTGGGGAGTAAAAGATTTGAGTCTCGAAGCTCTGCCACTTCTGGAACCACTACCAAACTGGTGCAGAGTGGATCCGGTTACTAGAAGGAAAGGATACCGTTCATCTTTATCGCCTTCTGAGGAAACGTACTCGACAGGAGTAAAACGTCCGAATCCACTAGGGAAGAGACCTTTATAAAAACGTTTCGACCCAAGTCGTTCACTCGAAGAATCCGGTTCATCCTCATCCTGCTCAAAGTCATGATGCGAAAGGTTTTGATATAGGGGTACCAACTCCTCGATCTCAGTCAATATTTCTCTGGATGATGGATACTGCATGGATGAACCCATCTCACGGGATAATCTGAGGATAATTTCCCACTCAGGAAGAGAGATGCCGGGCGGATTAATAGCCCTCCGTACCTGTTGAACTCTTCCTTCAAAGTTTGTGAATGTTCCATCTTTTTCAGCGAAAGCCGCTGCCGGCATTATTACCGAGGCCAGTTCGGTTGTCTCTGTGGGAAATATGTCTACGACACAAAGAAATTCAAGAGAGGAAAGAGCTTTTCTCACGAAAGCAGGATCCGGAAAACTTACCACAGGATTTTCTCCCACAATCAGTATACCCTTGATATTTCCGGCTTCTGCCTGCCGTAGTACTTCAATGGCATTTATTCCAGCTTTCTCCGGAATTTCTGTCTGCCATGTGTCTTTGAATACATCTCGTGTTTGAGTATCCTCAAGACTTCTGTATCCCGGGAGAAAGTCAGGAAGTGTGCCCATATCACAGGCTCCCTGGGCATTGTTCTCCTTTTGTAGGGCGAATATACCACCACCATGATGACCGGAATTTCCAGTCAGCATAGCCAGGTTCGCCAGAGCAATTACACCCTCTGTACCTCTTATCTGTTGAGTGATTCCTGTTCCGTATACAATGGATGCGGTTTTTGCTTCAGAGTACATTTGCGCCGCCAGTTGTATATCCATCGCCGGTACACCCGTGATTTTCTCAACATATGCGGGTGAATATTTACTCAAAGCAGCAGAATATTCATCGAAATTATCTGTCCGACGGGTGACAAATTCTTCATCGTAAGTCTTGTTATCGAGTATTATTTTTGCCATTCCGTTAATTAAAGCGGTGTCTGTTTCAATCCCAGGTTTTAACCAGATTTGCGCAAATTTAGTTAACTCGGTATTACATGGATCGATAACTATAAGTTTCGCCCCACTGTTTTTTACAGCACGTTTAATAGCATAAGAAACCGCAGGAGCAGAAGCTGCTGGATTCGCACCGATCACGATTATTGTATCGGATCGTTCCAGTTCAATTAGCGTATTTGTCGATAAAGGAAAGCCTATCGACCAGCCCAGTCCTTCTCGACTTGGGGCATTATACATGCGACTGCCATTATCGATATTGTTAGTCCCCAAAACGCAACGAGTGAATTTTTGAAGTAAATAATTATCCTCATTAGTGCATTTTGACGATCCGAGAACAGCGATGCTTTCCGGTCCGTATTCATTTTTTATACGCTTCAATTCCTGTGACGTGAAAGATATCGCATTATCCCACGTAGTTTCCTGTAATCCATCGGAGTTTCTGATTAATGGAGTCGCGAGGCGATCTGGATGATTTATAAAATCAAGTCCGTAACTGCCCCTTGAACACAGTGTACCTTTATTTACCGGACTTTCGATTACCGGTCTAACTCGTATTATCCTGTTATTTTTTACCTCCAAGGTAATACCACATCCGCAGCCGCAATAAGGGCATATCGTTTCAGTAACTGTCGATGTAGTGCCGTTGTACAAAGGTTTCTTTTCCTTCAAAGCACCGGTAGGGCAAAAAGAGACGCAGGTGCCGCAAAAAGTACATTCTGAGTTTTCCAGGGGCATGTTGTCGAAAGTAGCTGGTCTGGCTATGAATCCCCGTTCGACGTAATCGATGGCTCCTATAACAACCAGTTCCTGGTCAGCGCGTATGCACCGGGTACACATTATACATTTTGACAGGTCCCTCTCGAGGAACGGATTAACATCAACTATATTTGAAGATAGAGGAATTTTATTTAACTCGAGTTTTCCGATCCCCATTTCTGATGCTAGACTCCGAAGTTCGCAACGGTTACCTTTGTCGCATACCAGACATGAATCCGGATGGCTGGCAAGTAGAAACTCAAGAATTAGCTTACGACGTTCAAGCACTCGTGGAGAGTGTGTATTAATTACCATCCCTGGGCGTATGGGTGTTACACAGGATGCCAGTAATGCCTTGGTGTTTTCTTCTTCTACCAGGCATATACGGCAGGCACCAACAGATGAAAGATAAGGATCATGGCAAAGAGTCGGAATGGATACACCTGATTCACGTGCCAAATCCAGAATAGTCATTCCCGGATAGCCACTTACTTCTATTTCGTCAAGGGTTATTGTTATAGCTTCCACTTGCATCACCTTCTACGATATAAGCGATTCAATCCAGGATTGATCACCCCGGGCGACAGATCTTATTCCTGTTAAGAGCCGTGAACTTGCTGACGCTTTAGGGATAAATCCTACCGCTCCTGCTTTTTTACTTGCCAGGACATTTTCTTCGTCGTCATACTGCGTCAACATGAGTATCTTCGCATTCTCATTTTTAGAATGTATTTCTTTAGCAGCGTCCAGGCCATTCATAACCGGCATAACAATGTCCATAACGACGACATCGGGTAAAAGTTCCATTGTCTTTTCGACACCTTCTTGACCATTTACCGCTTCTCCAACAACCTGCATATCACGCTGCAAAGCGATAACAGCCCTGATACCGTCTCTGACTACGGCATGGTCATCGACAATAAGTACCTTTATTCTCTTAGTCTCGCGGTTTAAAAGGGCCTGGATACGGGGGACGAGAGCGGATGAGGTGATAGGCTTTGCCAGAAAGTCTTCAGCATCACACTGCATTCCTTCATCCATTCTCCAGCCTTTGAGTACCTGTTTTTCAGGTGAAGCATTGATCACCATAACTGGGAGGTTGCTGAAAGCAAGCGTCTGTTTAAGCCATTTATGAAAGAGGAATGCGTCGCCACGAGGCATAATGGTTCCAAGTACTATCATATCCGGTTCTTCCGAACGTACTTTCTCCTCAGCCTCACCACGATTCGATGCAGTACATACGGAGTAGGATTCTTTCTCAAGAGTGGTTTTCAGATCTTTTATGAAGTCCGGTTCGTCATCAATAATCAAGATTACCATTTTTTTCTCTTCCATCATCTTCCTCCATTCATCGAAGTTACGGGTTTATTTCAGGTGATGTAAAAGAGAAGTATAAGGGTATTTGAAGTATAAAAATCATCCTCAAATAGTGGAACAGGGTTTTCCCTTGTATTGAACCGGGAAAACCCCTGTATTTTGATGATTTATCAACCGAAAAACGATATAGGAATAATGATAGTAACAAAAAACGCTATGGTAAAGTACCGGAGGAAATACCCTTGAATGAAAATCTAGATGCTGATGATGCCTTTACGGACAGCATATTTAACCAACTCAACCCGGTTTCGTAAACCGAGTTTTGCCATGAGGTTTGTCCTGTGCCCTTCCACAGTCTTGGGACTGACTACGAGCATATCTGCGACCTGTTGAGTCGTATATCCCTCTGCTATCAGCTTGAGGACGTCTCTCTCTCTGGCAGTTAACCGCTGATAGGGATCTGAATTACCGCGTTTATCGCCGGTGCGGTAGTCTTCAACCAGCAGTTTAGCGATAGACGGTGAAAGGTAAGAATCCCCATGATAAACTGAACGTATACCAGTTGTCAGTTCTGCAGAAGCTGCTACCTTACTGATAAATCCTGAAGCACCTGCTTCAATTGCCGGAAAGACGTATTCCTTATCATCATATTGTGTGAGAACAATGACCTTTGTCCGAAATTCCTTGCATATACGGCGTGTCGCTTCGAGCCCTCCCAAGATGGGCATAGAAACATCCATCAACACTACGTCTGGATTCAACTCTCTAACCTTTTCGATTGCCTCACTTCCGTTTGCAGCTTCACCGACCACTTCTATATCACCTGCGAGTGCCAAGAGAGCAGAGATACCATCCCGAACTATTGTGTGATCATCGACAATAAGCACTGTAATTTTATTCACCATATTTACCTTCGTCTATCGGTATTCTTGCCCAAACAGTTGTTCCTTTACCGGGTTCGGATTCAATCCAGCTGTGTCCTCCGAGAAATCCAACCCTCTCGCGCATACTGAATAAACCACGCCCTCTTCCGCTTTCTTCAACATCAGTAATCTCGGCAACGACAAAGCCCTGTCCGTTATCTCTTATGCTGATAATCAGCTCATTATCGCGATACTCAAAATTGATGAAGGCATTGGATGCTTTAGAGTGTTGAGCAATATTACCAACAGCGCCCTGGATAAACCTGAAAAGTCCCGTTTCGTATTCGGGCGATAAACGCCTTTCTCTGCCTTTTACCTGCACGGATACTGTAATATCCCGGTGATTGAGGGTAGATTCAGCGTGTTGCCGTACGGCTGGAATCAGGCCGAGAGTATCCAGCAAGGCGGGTCGAAGGTCGGCTATTAATCGACTTACTTCTGTATGAACCTGAACAGTTAAAGCCTGTACTTTCTTTAATCCCTTGACAAATTCTGGATCATAGTTGCCGGACATTTCAGCTGAAGTAACGAGTGCCTGAAGCTGCAGGGCAAGACCTGATAACGACTGGCTGGTCTCGTCATGAAGTTCACGAGCAATTCTTCTTCTTTCTTCTTCCTCCGCCACAAGATTCTGTCTGGCGAGTCGCCGTAGGCGTTCCCGTGCTCTTCTCAGCCTTTCGTTAAGGCGAGCCTGTTCTATTGCCACGCCTAGCTGGTCGCCGATAGAGTGAAGTAAATGCATATCGTTAGTCGTGAAGACATGAGACATTTTGCTGGCGACGTTTATTACGCCAAGAACCTTGTCTTTAGCTCTGAGAGGAACACTGATCAGGGCTTTCAGCCCTTCGTCACTTACGATGTCAGCTTTAGCGGTACGAGGATCTGCTGAAAAATCTTCCAGCATTATGGCTTTCCCGGTCTGGGCAACGGTCCCGGCTATACCTTCTCCGAGATGGAGTTGTGTTTCTGCTACAAACCTGTCACTGAGACCCTGATGAACGCGGTAGGAGAGAGTATGAGATTGCTCATCCAGGATGAGGATACCTCCGACTGCACCGTTCATAATATTCAGGACGTTATCTAGCGCAACCCGGAGTATCGCATCCAGATCCCACAAACCGCTAAGAGCTGCTGATACGCGGCTGAGTACAAGAAGTTCATGGTATCTTTCCTCGGATTCAGGCTCCGAGAGCTTTTTTCTTTGGTTCTGCCCTTCTACCAATATTAAAACCTCCCGGAGACTGTTAGTCTTTCAGGGAAGGCAGCTAGACTTATATGAATACCATCTATGTGTTATTTCTGTCAAATGACATAGTGAACACACAAGTCGTTTCTGGTATTCTCGCAAATGCGTCGGGAAGGAGTCTGAAGGTAATGATTGCACATCGTGTTTAAATAAATACCGCTATTTTCCTGGGGATATCAGGATTACAATCAGCCTATATTCTTGAACTTATTTGACAGGTAATCCATCATTACATATTTACCAAGATTATCCGGGTTGGCAAAAAATACTCTGCCTTTATTGAGCTTCGTCATCTGAGTAATGAAAGGGGTTAAAAATGAAGTGTGTTCAAACATGAAGACATTTATTGTGATACGCTGGGATGTGCATGCTTTTACTTCCCTCATCGTTTTTTGCAGTGTCCTCATGCTTGGCGGGAAACCGAAATATACCTGGTTACCTTCGAGATGGGCGGTAGGTTCACCATCGGTTATCATAATTATTTCTTTATTATTACAGTTCTGTCGGGCTAATAACTTTCTTGCAGTTCTCAAGGCATCTTCATAATTCGTGCCCTGTTCGCCTCGTACAGTGAACAGAAGGTTTTTCTCTCTTATTTCACGGGCTCGACTGGCAAAGGTCAGGATATAGAGAGAATCTTTGGGGAAACGGGTCCTTATAAGGCTCTCAAGTGCTACTGCAACTTGTTTAGCCGAATCAAAATAACCGCTCATGAACATGGAGAGACTCTTATCAAGTATAAGGACTGTGGCTGAACGGGTGCTTTCTTCGGTTATTAAGACTTCAAAGTCATCCACGCTCAACTTCAGCGGAAACGAAGGCTCCCGCATCAGTGAATTCATTACAGTCTTTTGAATATTAATATGAAAATCATCACCGAATTCATATCTCTTGGTTTCTTCGATGAATTCGTTCCCCATCCCTGTCCTGTGAATATCGTGCTCTCCAGAACGATCCTTCTTTAGTTGAGAGAAAATGTTATTGAGGGCCTGGTGACCGATCTTTCGAATTCCTTTGGGAGTAAGTTCAAAACGACCGTCCTGTTTGCTGATATAACCTGCTTCTTCCAGGAGTTTGATCAGTTCCCTTGCGGCTTCGAGTTCTTTTTCAGCTTCTTCTCCCATCAACTCCTTCACGAGTTCATTGTCGATCTCGTCCATAGCCGGATCATATCGGGCAAACTCCATCTGCTCTTCAAGGTCATCCATCTTCTGGAGAGTCTCCATCAGTTTCATAGCTTCTTCGTAGGAAACCGATTCATCTCCGCTGAAGGGATAATGCTGCTGAAGGTACTCACTTGGGAAAAGTCTCTCCATATAAGAAGCCATTTTAACCAGTTCCTGTTTAGTTACGTTATCGAGCATGGAATCCATCAGTTCCTGGAGTTCCTGCTGTATTTCGGGAGAAAGACTCTCCATTAGTGATTGCGCTTGGGCGATCTGTCTTTGGAGGCGTTCTATAAGTTCATCAAGGCTTCGTGGCGGATTATCACCGAAGAAATCACCGAACTGCTGCATGAATCCATCGAAATCCGGTTCTTCTCCTCTCATGCGTTGTTCCAGCATCTGGTTCAGAGATTCGATCATATTTCTCATGCGAGCCAGAGATTCCGGATCCATGTTTTTCAATTGTTGCACCATGTCTTTACCGAACTGCTCCATGGCACGCTTTTTCAACATATCGATCAGTTCGTTAAATTGACTCCTGGCATCTTCATCCATGAAATCATAATCCGATAGCCCTTTTATTCTACCCCCCGTATCCTGGGGGAGTTCATCGAGTTTAGCCAGGTTCTGGGCGGCCCTGTCCTGAATGTTTTTCAGTAGTTTTTCCTGGATATCGGAAGTGAGATCACCGTCACTTTTTTGGATTTTTTCGCTAGATTCATCCAGTTTCTTCTGTATACCCTGCCGTTCGGTATCAAGAATATGGTCGAGTTTCTGCTTGATTTCATCCATCATCGAATCCAGGTTATAACGACTCAACTGATCCTGTCTCATCTGGCGGAGTCTCTGGAGTAGCTGATCAAGATTCGGCATTCGTCTACCCTGGTTGTTTATACCAAATCTCTGCATAGCCCGGAGAGCATCGGTCAGGTTACCGTGGCGGAAGACCTGTTTGCCAAGTTCATCCATAAGCTGATCCGAATCCAGCTCTTCGAATTCCTGGCTTCCATCCCATTCTGAGTAATAGTAATTATGCATAACAATCCACCGACTCGATATACTATAATTCTAACATTTTATTCGTAAGGTGTAATACTACAGGTATTTTCTTATATCTACTGCTGCATACTTAACAAAAACCTGTGTAAGCCGTATTATGGAAGTGAGATGTATAATTTTCATAGATTCTCCAGGTTTTTCGAACCGCCCGAACCGTTTTCAATTCTGGAATTGGTAAATACAGGTACTCTTGATCTGCACTTAGCGGCCATTTTGTGGCTGATGATGGAACAGCGTTCTTCGATAATTGTTGGGGCTGGTCCGAACTTTGCTGGTAAGACGACCATGTTAAATGCTCTCCTGGACCTTTTACCTCCGAATATGAAACGGGTCTACCTTTACGGTGATTATCATGATTTCAGCTTTGTGAAAACAGCTGTTCCTTCAGAAACTTACTTGGTTGCCGAAGAGTTTAATGTTTACATGAATTACGTATGGGGTCAAACGGCAATAACAGCGTTCACTCTTCTCAAAGAAGGATATTCCATGGGTGGGACGATGCATGCCAGGACGCCACAGGAAGTAGTGTATTTGTTTCATAAATATCTTGGTCTGTCCCTGCCGCTTATATCCCATATCGACGCTGTAATCAATATTAATGTCATCTGGGATAAAGATTACAGATCCGAACCTCTAAGACGGGTAGAATCGGTTGGATTACTTCTCCCTGGAGATGAAGAAACAATATCGCTCGGAGTTGTTGCTCTCCGTGAAGAGGGGGAGGAAAATCTGAAAATTACGAACTCCGTCCAACTCAGGAGACTATTCTCTGAAAAATACAACGTAGATATTCCCGATATGGAGAAAGAGATTACCGTTCGAGAAAAATATCTGGAGCAGTTGATGATCGACATGAGGATATCTCATCGGGAAGTAAAGGAATCGGTACATGAGTTCTATAATGGGCGTAATTCATGATATGTGCACTGGAAGAATTTCTTGTTATGTTATACTCAAATAACGCCGGATCAAGATTATGAAAAATAAGATAATGAGTTCCTATATATTGTTTCTACTGCCTATCCTGGTTATCCTTATCGGCAGTATCGGATTTATGCTGCTGGAAGATCTTTCGTTTATTGACGCTGTATATTTAACCATAGTGACGATTTCTACAGTCGGATATGGAGATCTGCATCCGACCGCTACAGCAAGCAAGATGTTCGGGATAGTAATTATAATTTTCGGAATAGGAACCTTTTTAACGATCGTGTCTAATGTTACTCAGATGTTGATCCAGCGTGGCAGGGAACGACTGCGAAAGCAACGATTGAACATGATAATAGGCGTGTTTTTCACCGAAGTAGGAAATAAACTTCTACAGTTGTTTGTTGGATTCGATAGAAATATTGACAACATTCGTGACGACTGTTCTTTAAAAGGCGATATGGAAGCACCGGAATTTTATGTGTTAAAGAACAAACTGGCCAAGCATGAAGCAGGGATAACACCTGAATCAATTAACTTTGATGCTCTATCAAGTTATTTGAGAGAAAAGAGTGATTTACTACTAAGGCAGCTTGAGAATCCGGACCTGATAGAACATGAGGCTTTTACGGAACTACTTTGGGCAACGGTGCATTTAAGAGATGAACTTATGTACCGCGATGATTTCGACATGTTGCCGGAAAGTGACCTGCTGCATCTTACCAATGATATTAAACGGGTCTACGGTCTGCTTACACGGCAGTGGCTGGATTACCTTCTTCACCTGAAAGTTCAATATCCATACCTCTTTTCTCTCGCCCTGAGAACCAATCCTTATGTCGAAAATCCCACGGTAATCGTTGAGTAATCAACGATTTTCAGTATTTATCTGTGGTAGATAATGAAAGAAACGAAGATATTATCCTGGAATGTTAACGGAATCCGTGCGGCACAAAAGTATGGTCTTCTGGACTGGTTGTGTAAAGAATCACCGGATATTCTCTGCGTTCAGGAAACGAAGGCGCGGCCGGAACAACTTAGTAAGGATTTACTCGAACCGCAAGGATATTACACCTATTGGAACTACCCGGAAAGAAAGGGTTACAGCGGTGTCGCTACCTTCACGAAAAATGAACCCGTCAGCGTTGAATACGACCTGAATACCTTGAAAGTAGACTCTGAAGGAAGAATAGTAATAACAAAATACGAAGAATTCTCCTTAATGAACGTGTATTTTCCGAACGGGAAAAAAGATGAAGAACGACTAAACTACAAAATGGAGTTTTACGAAGCTTTCCTGGAACATGTCAGACCGTTGATAGCCAGTAATGAAAAACTGGTTGTTTGTGGTGATGTGAATACAGCCCATAAGGAAATAGACCTGGCTCATCCGAAAGCTAACGAGAAGGTATCTGGATTTTTACCTGTTGAGAGGGAATGGATGGACAGGTTCGTTGCGAATGGTTTTATCGATACATTTCGCCATTTTAACGAGGAACCCGAGCAGTATACGTGGTGGGACGTAAAGAGCAGAGCGAGAGAGAGGAACATTGGCTGGAGGATTGACTACTTTTTCATTTCGGAGAATCTGGTACCCTATCTTACCAATGCATTCATAATGCCGGACATCTTGGGATCTGATCATTGTCCGATAGGGATTACTTTACAAATACCTTAAGTGGAGGACAATGTGCCGATATCGTTGAATCCACTCGAAAACTTACTGCTGATGAAAACGAATATAGTCCCAGCCCCAATACTCGATTTCTTCGGCAGTGCTTCTTTTTATTCGATAAATGCTGCGGTAAAACTCGGTATATTTGAAACCTTGGATCAAAAACCACTAACAGTTGACGAACTGGCAGACCAGGTACATGCAAGTGAAACGGGGATTGAAGTATTACTGGATGTCCTGGAATCTCTCGGATACGTGAAGAAGAAAAAGAATACATACTGCAATACCAGGATGACACAAAAGTGGATGACTGCCGCGTCTACCATTAATATGAATATTGGCTTCGAGTACTATTATCCGGTGATGAAAGAGTTGTGGCCGCACCTTTATGAATCCATACTCAAAGGTGGACCGTATATTGAGTTTTACCAGTGGTTAGGGGAGAGTCCTGAAACAGCGTCCCTTTACCAGAAGTTTATGATGACCTTAGCGGCGCTTTTTATACCTGACCTGGTAAAAAAGCTGAAACTGGCGAAAAACTGCCGGAATCTAATAGATATCGGTGGAGGACATGCATTGTACAGTATTGCCCTGTGTAAAAAATATAGGGATTTACAGGTTACGATATATGATTCTCCATATGCCAAGCCGATTGCGTTGAAAAATATCAATAATGCACAGGTTGAAAAACAGATACGGTTCGTCCAGGGCGATTATGTGATCGATGATATTGGTACCGGCTATGATGCAGCGTTACTCTGTAATGTAATTCATGAGCATACACCTGAAGAAAATCTACAGCTTTTAAACAAGATTTTCCAATCACTCCCGGATAATGGGTGTATTATCGTTGTGGATAATATTCAGAACATCAATATCAGCAAGGCTGCTGACTTTTTGACCGGGATGTTCAGCTTGTTATATTTCCTCAGCCTTGGTGGCAGGAATTATTCGTTTGGAGAGATTTCAGAATGGTTCAAGGATTCCGGATATAAAAAGGTAAAAAAGACCGCTCTTGGACTGTCAGGATTAAGCCTAATTACTGGATATAAATAATTCATAATAACCAGGCTGTTATGAATGTAAATTAACTGATGACAGGATATGTCTTAAGAATAGCTTCCGTATTCCAACGTTGCGTCCACCCACGCTTTAACGAGTTCTGGTTTGGCGCCGGACATCTCACCTACGCCGGTACTCATTATGAAGCCGCCATCCTTGCCAACCTCTTGACATAATTTATTAGTATAATCCCGTACCTCTTGAACGGTTCCAGATTGTATTAATGAGTTTGGCATTCCTCCGATTATACACATCGTATCGCCAAGGACTTCTTTCACCTTGAAGATATCGCTTGCCTGGAACATACCGAAGGTCTTGCCTTTCGGTAGTTCGGTAAGGTATTCAAGGCGTTCGTCCCAGACTCCTTCGTAAAAACAGCCTGGCCTTATTCCGTTATCTATCAGTTGAAGCATGAGTCCTTTTAACTGGGGCCAGTAGAACTTTTCGAACTGGTTCAGCGACATGAAACCGTCCGAACCGCGATGCAGGGGAAGTAGCGCCTGTTTCATACCTGTGGCTAACACGGATTTCAGTTCAAAATGGGTAACTTTTTCCTGCGCAACGAGTAATTTATCCGGACGTTTAAGCATATCCAGCATTATCCCTCGCATCCCTCTCAGTGTATCCGACATGAAATCATAAGGTGCTTCTAGTAAAGCACCCGTAAGAACATTCGGAGGAAATCCGAGTGCCACCATACGCTGCCCATGTTCCATAGTTAGCTTTGCCCTGTCTGCTGTCAGCTGTGCAGCTTTTGCTATTTTTTGGAAAGCTTCTATCAGTGCTGGATTTGCGTACTGAGCAACGCTGAAAAGGTGATAACACCCAAACAAGGTCATGCCAAGCGGTGGCAATGTAGAAAAGCTTTCAAGAGCAGTGAATGCGCGGGGAAGATACGTCCGGATACTCCAGTCGACAGGATCCTCAAGAAATTCGTCATAGTCTTCAGCCTTCATAAACTCACGCTCAACGAACTGGAACTGACCGTCCGGCCCAAGCTGATGACCAGGCCAGGCTGTCATGCGATCACCAAGCATTATATGAGGTTCTGCATAGGATGAATAGGCTCCGGTGATGGAATCGGCTTCGTGTTCAAGAGCGAAGTGTTCGAGTATTTCCTGTACTTTGGCTGGATTTTCATGCATTTCCTGGTTCGTTATACCGCCGATATCCGCAATGAAATAGCCTAGCATAAGATGCATCGGGATACGGTCTGGCTGCTTGAGTTCCATTGCGTCTTGTAGTCGTTTTTCTCTTTCCTTATATAATTGCTCCGGAGTTTTTCCGGATTTCTCCTCGATCTGTTCTCTCAATCGTATGATGTCATCTGGATACTTCTGAGTCATGCTATTCCTCCCCCTGGGTGTCTTGGTGAAAAAACTCCACCTTTTATGGGCTCATTATAGATTAAATCTTTATCCGGTGCCATTATTTAATAGCTTGCGTGTAAAAGGTATTAAGAACTTTATAGGTCAATGCTGATATCCTGATATTTGCCCCATCGTGCGTATCGCTACTTGATACCTTTTGAGTATTTTTTCATTTCTTGACCGATTGATAGAGTTCCAATATTATTTATTAACATAGTATCAATATGAACAACAATTCATTAATATTTGGAAGAGTATAGAGAAATACTGAAGAAGGTTGATTGTGAAACTCAAAGATCTCTTATATGTATTAATATCATTGGTTATAATCCTGATAGTTTTAACCGGGTGCGTGAATGGCGGTAATCCTACATCGACAAAGGATGACGTGGTATTCAGTGATGGTACGCTTGAACGCCTTATCAGAGAAGCTATCGGCCAGCCGGAAGCCACTATTAATCCTGAAAAACTTGAAAACCTGACCAGACTGGATCTCCGTGGTTGGTTCATTCAGGATTTAACCGGCCTTGAATATTGTAAGAAACTCGAGTATCTGAACCTGAGTGAAAATAAGATTACGGATATATCTGCCCTCACTGGAATGTTAAGGATGAAAGAACTGTTCTTAACTAATAACGACATCAGTGATATCAGCCCTCTATCTTCGATGGCAGAACTTACTGTATTAAGCCTAATGAATAATCCTGTTTCAGATATATCCCCACTTGCCGGATGTACCAGCATCACAAAACTGTATCTGTGGGATAATCAGATTTCCGATGTGTCACCACTAGCCGGAATGACTAGGCTGACCGAGATTTCCCTCTCAATGAATCAGATAGAGGACATTTCATCATTGTCATCACTTGTGAATCTGAAAGAACTTGGTTTGAAATCTAACTCCATAAGCAGTCTTTCTGGGATCGAAATGATGGTCAACCTGACACATATTGATGCAGCGGAAAACCAAATAACCGATATCACACCATTGGTAAATCTTGAAAATCTGGTCTGGGTGGATTTGTCTTCCAATGAGATAAGTGACCTGGGATTGTGGTCACGTTATATTCCTGCGGAAGATCAGTCCCTTACTATTATTATCAGGGACAACCCCTTAAGTGACATATCTCTGTCTACCTATATTCCGGTAATGCGAGATAACGGTCTAACTATCGAATGGCAATCACTGGTTGATCGAGTTAAATAATGTCCAAGCGATATAATATTTGTATTCGTAATTAAATCACATAAGAATTGCTAGCCATCGTATGTTTAACTACCAAGTATCAAGTAGAGTACTGACAAGCGTTTATCAGACAATTCAAGTCGACCGCTGCCATCAAAGAAGAATCGAACGAAGTCAGAAAAGAAAGTCTTCCTCGAACAAGTGCAATTTTTTAAGTCTCTAACTATGCGAATATTGTGTTTACGCCATTCTTAAAGTTAAAACAAATATTTATGCATTTTCATATATTTCGGTGTTTTCTTTACTATAAGAAGTTGTAGGGGTAGTAGCAAAATAGAAAATAGGCTTGTCTACTCGCTTGAATTTCATCGGGCAATGTGAAACTCCCTTTGGTATAAACACTACACAACTCTTGGTAATGGTGTGTTTTTCATCACCGATAGAAAGTTCTACCTCTCCACACAAATCTTCTGGATTATCAGTATCACTGCCAAAAAATCCGAGGTATTCATCATAACTATGGTCGTGTGTAATCGGAGGAATACCCTTTTCATCTAGCCTGTAAACCCACTGAGTAGTGAAATAATAGACTCCCGGATTATAATCTCCGTCCGTGTAAAGCAGCATTTTACCAGCGCCCTCGCCCTCGACTTCCCGCCTTTTAGCCATCTCTTCTTTTATTTTGTCTGGTATTCCACTGATGATGTACTTGCCGTATTTTGTCTCTGACATTTTTTTGTCCTCCCTTTCTAAAGTGTAAATCGTATTAATTCTATGCTTGTTTATGAACCATTTCAATACTTATCATATATTTTACTTTTTCACATCATTGTCATGGTTAGACTTTGTGAAGAACAATTCAATATGCTTCAATTTGATACTTTTGTTCGCTTTACTGGATACCATTTAGAATTTACCTCTTTTTACTGAGTATTGTTTTATTATTATTGTCGGCACTGGTTGTTAATTTATCGAAACTGAACTTACAGGCACTTCCTGGAGAGACTTTGAAGACAAATAAAGTTGTATATTTAACAATATTCTTGGTATTGGTTATGTTGTTAGTTTCCTGTCAAAACGAAGTGAATGTTATTTGGCCGGAAGAACTAGATAAAAATAACGTATCCATTTCTTTAACTACAGAATACGCTCATAATCGGGATGGGATTATATTTCCTGGAGAAAAAGTGACGTTTGATTCAAGGAGTGATACCAGGAAACATATTATTGATGATACAAAAACAATTGTCTGGACTTTTACACAGGTTTCTGACAGGGAACGATTTATGGATTCTGAATATACAGACGGAGGGGTAACAACTATTGAAAAAATCTTTAAAATTGAAGGAACTTACAAGATCCGTGCTGATCTTTATGAATCCGAAAAGTTCAAATCATTAGGCGTAGGAGCTCCTCTTCTCGACACGGATGAACGCGAAATTTCCGTAAAAGCCATTGATTTCAAGATTGAAACAGAAGTTATCGATGAAAGAGTAATACAGTTTAAACCTAAAATTCTCAATCCTGAGATTGGCCTTGTGTATACAGGTTTACGTATGCATTTTGGTGATAACACCGTAGAGATATTTGAAGAAAACGTTCCTGAAAGCATAACACACTCGTATGAGACAGAAGGAATTTATAACGTAACTGCAGAGTTGTTACATGGAGGTATAGATAATAGTTCAGTTATATCTATCGCAGATACATCGGTTCGTGTGAAGGGAGCTTTGTATATTGTTACTCCATCTGGACCGTTGAAAACCGACACTGTATATACGTTTCAGGCTCATCAAGTTAAAATACTACCTTCTGCTTCAGCGTATGAATGGGATTTTGGAGATGGGACCGTAGTAAAGATCCCTTATACGAATGAAGTTTCCCATTTATTTATTAAGCCAGGATCATATGTAGTGTCTGTAGATGTACTCGATTCGGAAATAATGGGGGAAAATATACTGGCTTCGACTTATCTCCCTGTAGAAGTTATGGAATCTGCAAATTTTCTTAATGAGTTACACCAAATGAAAAAATTCGACCTGTATTTTACGTTGCAACACGACTATACAGATCTCACAACCGGTATTTTTCTGTGGGATTGGGACTCATATGGAGAGTTAATCTGGGACGGGACACATTTTTCTATGGAGTGGTCAAAAGACAGGCACTCAGAGCATATGATAGGAAAAGTTTCAGAAGATGGGACTACAATCGAACACCTGATAATTCGACATGAATACCAGGATAATGATCGCGCTCAAACTACACAATGGTATGAACTGCTAATCCATGATCTTCCTTTTTTCCTGGACGGAGCGCCGGATAGGTTTACGGCAAACAAACGTGGTGAGGAGTTAAATGAGTTCGTTATATACTTCAATACTTACAGAACTGAAGGATATCATTGGACGAAAGCTGCTGAATTAAATATATTATTCGCTAAAGAATAAATTACACCATTGCTTAATCTACGATTGAAGACTAGTGTGTTTAGTCACAAAAAATGTAATCGTGCAGACTACTCAATGAACACAGAAATAAACTAAAATTACAGATACTATTACCTATCTGGATTACATCTTTTACGAAACTAGGTAACCTCCATCGACTACTATCATTTCCCCGGTAATATACTCAGCCATGTCTGATGCCAGGAACAGGACTGTCCTGGCAATATCATCGGCATCACCTAGCCTGCCTAACGCGATCCGCGAAAGGAATAATTTCAGTTCTTTAAGCTGTGATCTGTTTCCGGAAGGTGAAGTTTGGAAAAGCATGCCCCTTGTCTTAATAGCGCCGGGTGCTATAGCATTCACACGGATATCATGCTTCCCAAGTTCCCTTGCCATGCTTTTTGTCAGCATGAGCACTCCGCCTTTCGATGCATCATAAGCAGACATACCCGTAGAAGAAGGGTGTAAAGCTTCGATCGAAGCGATATTTATTATGCAGCCACCATTTCCCCGCAATATCATTGCTTCAGCAGTATAACGACCACAGAGAAAAGCGCCGGTCAGGTTGACCGAAATTACGTTCTGAAAATCCTGTCCGGTCATTTCTTCGAGGGATTTCCTGGGGTATATACCGGCATTATTCACAAGAATATCGATGTTGCCGGCTTCCTCCAGGATATAGTCAACCATATGCCTGACTTCTGCTTCAACAGTGATATCGCACTTCACATAATGTGCATCTATTTCCTGTGATTTGAGTTGGACTATAATATTCTCTGCTTCTGTGGCATCGATATCAGCAATGACTACAGTAGCTCCAGCTTCTGCGAGTCTTCGCGTGATGGCAAGGCCTATCCCACGAGCACCACCGGTTATTACAGCAGTTTTACCCTCAAGGCTGATCAGTTTAGATAGGGAAGTAAGTTCCTGCATATGACTCCTGCCGGTTAATCGACAGAGATTATATATTCATAGTGAGGTTGACCGCCGTCAACGACTCCGATCTCCAGTCCTGTATATCGATCACCTATCATTTTTCTGATATCCTGTGTCTGATCGGGATCGGCGTCTTTACCGTAATAAATTGTTAATATATTTTTCCCATCCATGTCGATCTTTGCCAGTAATTCTGTTATGGTATCCTGATAATTTTTCCCGGAGGTTAGGATAATACCATCGAGCAAACCGATTATCTCACCACCACTTATATTCAATCCGTTTACCTTTGTGGTGCGGGTAGCGTGGGTAATTTCTATCGTCCTGACTGTGGTAATAGCATCAGTCATTTCTTCAATATTAGTATCGAAATTTACCTCAGGGATGTAGGCGATGAGTGCCGAAATACCCTGCGGAATTGTTTCGGTGGGAATAATGCGTATATTTTTCTTTGTCAATGGTTGTAAGAGATTCGCCGTGGGGATTACATTCTTGTTATTCGGGAGGAAGATAATGTTGTCCGGGATTACTTCCTCGATTGTTTGAAGCATATCCATCGTACTTGGATTCATTGTTTGACCGCCAGGGATAATCGCTGACACTCCAAGTTCAGAAAAGGCTCTCATCATACCGTCACCGTTTACCACGGCAATGATTGCAGTGCCGTTTTTCGACATTTTCTCCTTGTGGAGAACAAGAAACTCGATATGCTGTTCGTCCATATCATTAATGTCGATGTCGATAGGTTCGCCATACTCCAGCGCTGTTTCCAGTACCTTATTAGGTTCCTGTGTGTGGATATGGACTCTAATATTATTGGAATCGCCCACGACAATAAGTGATTTTCCCATACCGGTCAAACTATCCCTGAGACCGGACAGGTCAAGATCAGTCCCATTTATCATAAACTGAGTACAGAATCCGTACGGTTCTTCTTCGAGAACGATTTGAGGTGTCTGGACAGATAGAACCACGGTGCTGTTGAGTAACTCAGGAGATCGATTGTCCATATCATTTTTCAGGTGGAGTAATGCACCCTCAAACAGAGTAAAAAATCCATGTCCTCCTGCATCTACTACACCGGCGTCCTTGAGTACCTGAAGAAGGTCTGGGGTTTTTTTTACTGAAATCCTGGCGGCATCAACCGCTGCTTCGATAGCAGAAATCGGGCTTGAGGTAGAATTCAGGGCTTCCTGTGCGGCGGCAGAAGCAGCATCTTTGATAACAGTAAGGATGGTACCTTCAACAGGATTACTCAGAGCATGACGGGCTGTTTCCGAAGCCTGTTCCAGAGCAGCAGCAAATTCTTTTGCATCGATGATTTCTTTCCCGGCTACTCCTTCAGAGAGTCCACGCCATATTTGCGAAAGAATAACGCCACTGTTGCCACGGGCACCCATCAATGATCCTTTAGCCAATGCTGCGGCTACCGAAGCAATCCCTGCGTCCTCATCCAGGTTGGTGGTTTCAGCCAGGCTGGAACGCATGGTAAAAAGCATATTTATACCGCAATCACCGTCAGGCACCGGGTAGACATTTAATGCGTTGATATCAGGTACAATTCTTTCAAGCCAGCCGGTGCCGGCAACGAGCATTTCTCTTAGATCTTTACCACTGAGTGTTATATGCTTGTCCAATGTTTCCTCCTGATAGGCAGGATTTATTGTTGAAAGAAAGAAACCGCTATAACCGGACCGGTATGGCCTGCCATAACTGGTGAATAAGGGGTGAAATAAACATCCGAAGGTTTAAATCGATCTAACACCATCTCTTTGAGTTTTTCTCCATCTTCAACAGAGTTGGTATAGTGAACATTGAATTTGACGTTCTGACTGAGTTCGATGTTGTCAGCTATAATATCAAGTAATTTAGCTTGGGCTTTTATCCATCCACGAGCACGTCCCAGGTTTTCTACTTCTCCTGTATTGGTAATCATTCCAATAATAGGTTTTACCTGGAACAACTCTCCCATGTAGGCTTTTTTCGGAGCTCTCCCACTTTTGAGAAGGTATTTCATTGTCTCCATGGCTGTAGCGAATTTCACCCTTGGAATATTGTCTTTAACAACCTGGACCACCTCTGGAATGCTTTTCCCTTCTCTAGCTGCTTTTGCCGCTTCCTCTACCAGGAATCCCTGGGCTCCAGCGGCAGTACGGCTATCGACGATCTCAATATTAAGGTCAGGATTCTCTTTTTTCATCATGTCTACTGCCTGGATAGCCGTTTCACCAATGGCGCTTAAGGCTCTTGAGACGAATATTCCGACGATGCCATCCGAGGTATTGGCCAGCTTAGAAAGAATCTCCGTATACTCACTAAGTGCTGGTGCGCCGGTGGTAAACTCTTTGATCTCATTAAACATTTTCCAGAAGCCGTCAGGTTCAACATCCACACCGTCACGATACGGTTTCCCGTTGATATTGAGAGCAACAGGGATGGTCCTGATATCATACTCCTTGATAATTTCCGGGGGTAAACAGGCAATCGAGTCGGTAACAATACCTACATTAGCCATTTTCTGCCTCCTTAAATTATTCCGCCATCGATACCGATGACCTGAGCCGTAATATAACCAGCCTCCTCGCTTGCGAGGAAGGCTACCAGTTCCGCAACGTCATCAGCAACTCCAAAACGTCCAAGAGGAATACGCGCCAGCATAGTGTCTCTTGATTCTTCAGGGAGATTTTGCATCGTCATATCAGTAACAATGAATCCAGGAGCAATCGCATTCACCGTGATGTTTCGTGGTCCTACTTCTCTCGCAAGGCTTTTTGTCAGAGCGATCATTCCACCTTTGGCTGCTGAGTAATTAGCCTGACCTGCGTTACCGATAATACCGGCGAGGGACGATATATTGATAATCCTTCCCCACCTTTTTGAAATCATAGACCGCAGGGCATACTTTGCGCACAGATAAGCACTACGAAGGTTCGTATTGATTACCTCGTCCCAGGATTCATCGGACATCCGGAGGATCAGCGAGTCTTTGATGATACCTGCGTTATTGACAAGGATATCGATTCCTCCCCATTCATCGGTGATGCTGCGAATCATTTGCTTGACCGCTTCAGAATCGGACACATCGGTCTTGCACAGCATAGCTTTCCTGCCTATCTTCTCGATTTCCCGCCAGACAGTCTCCGCCGCTTCGTCGCTGGAACGATAATTCACTGCGATATCAGCTCCACATGATGCCAGCTTTAATGCGATGGCTTTTCCAAGACCACGGGAAGCTCCCGTTACGAGGGCTGTCTTGTTTTCAAGATTTACAGTAATCATATTTTCATCCAGTATACTTTTTTATCACGATACAGCAGTTCTGTCCGCCCATACCGAAAGAATTCGATAGGCAAATATTCACCGGCTGCTCGCGAGATTTATTCGGTACATAATCCAGGTCACAATCGGGATCTGGAGTTTCGTAATGGATCGTTGGTGGTATTATACCCTCTTTTACCGTCATTACTGCCCCGATTGCTTCCACTGCCCCGGCAGCGCAGGCAAGATGACCTATCATCGATTTATTGGAACTCACCGGTATCTTGTATGCCTGTTCTCCGAAGAGCATTTTCAATGCCTTCGTTTCGGCGGCGTCGTTAAACTTCGTGCTTGTGCCATGAGCGTTTATATAATCAACCTGTTCCGAGTGTACTTCTGCGTCGGTTAATGCAGCTTTCATGGCGACCGCCTCCACTTCCGGATCCGGGGCTGTTTCATTGAAAGCGTCAAACGACCATCCGGCTCCAGCAAGTTCAGCCAGTATCGATACTCCTCGTTGTTGAGCATGTTCAAGCGTTTCAAGAACTAGGATTGCTGCCCCTTCACCATACACCATACCGTCTCTGTTTAAATCGAAGGGGCGGCATGCTTTCTCCGGATCGGCTTCCTTACTAAGGGCTCCGACTCGTCCGGTAACAGCAATTGCGAGCCGGTTAACCTGAGTTTCAGCCCCGCCGGTAACCACGACGTCGGCATGACCGAGCTTCAGCAGGTTCATCGCCGTACCAATGGCGTCGTTACCACTTGCACAGGCGCTGTTAAGGCTGCTGTTTGGACCCTTAAGGCCGAATTCCAGGGCAGTAATGGCAGATACCATACTGGGGGATATTTTACTTATTAATAATGGGTTAATACGCATTGGCCCCCGCCTGTTCAATACCTCCCCCTCGTCGATCAGCATATCCATCGAACCGCTAGTGGCGATAACTGTGCCTATTCTTTCCGGTTTTACTTTATTGATATCAAGTCGTGCAGCTTTAAGCGCCATCCCTGTAGCGGCAATGCAGTACTGAGTGCATAATGACGTGCGGTCGACACGCTTGATATCCATGTAGTTTTCGGGATCGAAGCCTTTTACTTCAGCGGCAACCTTGACCGGATATTTCTCCGTATCGAATCTGGTTATAGGTCCTATGGCAGATTTTCCGGCAATTAAACCCTTCCAGTGTTCGTCGACAGAAAGCCCCAATGGGGTAATGGCGCCCATACCGGTAACCACAATCGTTCTTTTTTCAGCCACTGGTTCCCCCTCCATCCGCACTTTGCATTCCGCTCATTAACGTCAGGGATACCCCGCCGTCAACAACGATAACCTGTCCCCGTATCATCTCAGCCTGATCACTGCAGAGGAAGGTTACCGTATTAGCGATGTCTTCGGGCTGTACCATTCTTCCGGCAAGAGTAGTTGAGACAATGGAACGAGGCAGGTTAGGATCAGAGGTATAAAGCTTGACAGTCTCCGTTTCTACGGCTGCTGCCGAAACTGCATTCACTCGTATTTTTTTCTCCGCAAGTTCAACTGCAAGATAACGGGTCAGAGCTTCAAGAGCTGCCTTGGAAACGCCGACAGCGGTATATACCGGTGTGACCAGCTTTGAACCCAGACTGGATATATTAATAATAACTCCCCCATTTGTCATCAGCATCGCAGCCTGCTGAGAGCAGAGAAGTGCAGCGCGGGCATTGACATTCATTGTCCAGTCCCATGCATCATATTCGAGTTCCATTGCAGTACGGGCAATGCCGGAAGCGGCATTGTTTACGAGTATATCAAGCCTGCCGAATTTCTCTCTTATTTCGACGAACATCTCTTCGATCTTTTCCGGTTCGGCCAGGTTTGCCCTGATAGGATGAGCCTTCACTCCCATCTCTCTGACTTTTTCCGCTACCTCTTCAGCAGCTTTTCGCTTACGCAGGCAGTTAATGATGACATCAACTCCTTCCGATGCCAGTTTTAAAGTAATGGCCTGTCCTATCCCACGTGAACCGCCTGTAATCAGGGCGATTTTCCCTTTCAATGTCATAGGTAATCCTACATACTTATTCTTTTTCAGCGATAATACGCTCGATAACGGTCACGAAACTTTCCATATCGGTTACGTCTTCAAGGTCTTCATCAGGGATCTCAATATCATAGGTATCTTCCACGGCGACAAGTATCTGCACGATATCCAGCGAATCGGCTTTCATGTCCTCGAAGGTTGCGTTTGGTGAGTATTCATCTTCTTTCTTCCGAACGATCCTCATTACAATCTTTTTTACCGTTTCTTCGACAGAAGGGCTTACCGACATAGTTTCACGCCTCCTTTACGTATTCGCTATATTCATACTACTTTTTATCGCAGCCAGTTCTTTCTGGAATGTACCGACTAGGTCTATTTCAACAGTCTTTTTTGCCGTGCCGATAGTGCTGGCAACTTCTGGTGCTTTACTGCGTCCGTGCGCCTTGCAGACGACACCGTTTATACCCCATAACGGTCCACCGCCAACAGCATCCGCCGGTATGGTAGCTCTCCTAAGGGCGGTGATAAGACTGGTCATACCGTTGCTATCCAGTTTGTCTTTTAATTCGGTTTCCAGCCATTTCCCGATAACATCACCCAGTCCCTCGCAGAACTTGGCGACGACGTTTCCAACGAAACCATCGCATATTATCACATTTGCTTTTCCATGAGCTATATCATTACCTTCGACGTAACCGATAAAATTCAAGCCTGACTGTTTGAACAGGTCATACGTTTCTTTGACTACTTCGTTGCCTTTTCCTTCTTCGACACCATTGCTGACTAGGGCAATGGTCGGGTCAGAAATCTCCATCCATTTCCTGGCATAGACCGTGCCGATTATTCCGAAATCGAGTAATTGATCCGGTCGTGAGTCGACATTGCCTCCAAGGTCAATCATTATTGAGTTAGGCGTAAAGCCTAGGAACTGACCGCCGATGACAGGCCTGTTAAGACCTTCGAGTGTCCCAAGTACCTGTAAGGCGGCGGCGAAAACACCACCTGTGGGGCCAACTCCTACAACAGCTTCGGCTCTCCCGTCTCTGACCAGTTTTGTGGCAACCATTATCGAAGCTTTTCTTTTCTTCCGCATTGCGAAGGCAGGATGTTCTCCTTCTAACAGGTATTCATCGGTATGCTCAATTTCAATATCTAATCCGGATATATCATTTTTTGCCAGTTCAGCCTTGATGACATTCTCTGGTCCAACGAAGATGATTCCGACATTATGCTCCCTAGCTCCCTGTACGGAACCCTTGATTATCTCTTCGGGGGCAAAATCACCGCCCATTGCGTCAACCGATATCTTCATTACTTTTCCCCTTAAGTTTCGTAATACAGGTTATTACGGGTTCTTCTTTCTGGTTACTGCAAAGAACATCGCATTCGACCAATACAAAACCATCCTCGTATTCTACACCGATTACATGTCCTGAAACCAGTATGGTATCCCCGGGATAAGCTGCGCCTTTAAACCTGGCACTGAGACTCCCGCTGTTTATCCAGTTTTTACCGAAGTTTTCGGTCATAAACTCGGAAAGGTAGGCCAGTATCAACATTCCGTGAGCGACCGTACCGCCCAGTTCCGTTTTTGCAGCAAATTCGGGATCGATATGAAGAGGGTTATAATCGCCGGATGCTTCGGCATAGGCGTTAATCTGCTCCTGAGTTACCAGGCGTTTTAACTCAGTCAGGTTACTGTCGGTACTAAGCTTTCTCAAGTCCTGTATCACCTTTTCACTCCCCTATTGTGACACCGGTAGTATGAAACTGGTTTCTCCCTCCAATACAGAATTTTTTTTATCATTAACCACGTTAATACCGATACTCAGCATATGGAGTTTCCTCCGCTTAACTATCCTGTTCACACGGGCGTAGCTGGTCAGGTTTTCATTAATCCTGACCGGATTGAGAAACCGGATATCCTGAGAAACATGAATTGCTCCCGGTGGCATGGATAATCCTTCAGCCATTGCCGTCATTGCAATAGCTGCTATCGACATCGGTGGGATTGTCTTGTTCTTTTCATAGATACCTTTACCGCCATCTACAGCATTAAGGTATTTATCGACTGATTCAGCATCGATACTGAAACCGGAAGGTTCGAATTCGAATCCGGTGGTCAGTTTTTCATAATCGATTTTCTGCTGTGCCATCTCTCACCAGCTTATTGTCAACGCCTGACCGGGGCAGACAGCCTGACAGTTACCTTTTTCTCTTCCGTTACAATTACCTACTCCTGGACAGAGTATCGATAGTTTCTTGCGTAATGTTTCTTTTACCATCGCTACCGACCTACCATTTTCATCCGATGCGATCTCATAAATACTCGAAGGACATGCAGTTATGCATTCTCCGCATCCATCGCATTTAACAGAGTTGATTGTTATATAGTAGTCACCGGTTGCGTCATTATACCCGTACTGGACTCTCGTGTCACTACCTGTTTCTTTACCCAGATATTTCTCACGGGCGTAGATTGCCGCGCCAAGAGCGCCGATCAGCTGTGGGTCTTCTGCAAGAAGCGGCTCGAGACCAATCTTCTTGGTTATTTTATCGACCATTCCGGTATTTTTCGCTATTCCACCGGTTATGGTAAAGTCGCTTTCAATCGTTACTTTCTTGAGAAGATTATGGCAGCGAACGGAAATCGCTTCGTTCAAGCCTGCCAGGATATCACTTTTAGGGACACCGTGGCGGAGATGGACGATTGCTTCTGATTTTGCAAAAACCGCGCAGATGGTATTAAAAGGGATCTCACTAAAGGATGTCAGAGCCAGTTCGCCGATCTCTTCCAGTTGTACATTTAGTACGTCGGCTATCATTTCCAGGAATCGGCCGGTACCTCCGGCGCATTTATCATTCATAACGAAGTTGGTCACATGACCTTCTTCATTGCAGTTAATCGCCTTGCAGTCCTGACCTCCCATATCGAGAATAGTCCTTACCGATGGGTAGTACCGGTTGATGCCACGAGCATGACAGCTGATCTCGGAGACATTCTCTGCGGCGAATGGCACAAGGACGCGCCCGTAGCCGGTAGCGACAGTGTAATCGATATCGTTGAGAGTTATTCCCGGCTCCTGCATTGCTGCTTCTATTGTGGCATAGGCTGTCTTTACGCTTTCCGGACCTGTATCCTGTATGGTGCTGCCGATTATCTCACCGTCATTCATTATTACGGCCTTAGCTGCCCTTGAACCTATATCTATTCCTGCGAAAATCATTTATGAGACTTCTCCGCATTCTCTCTCGCTATTATCGCCGCACCGAGAGCGGCAACGGACTGAGGAAACTCCGGTCTGAGTACCTCAAAACCTAGTTCCGATTCCAGGCTGTATATTATACCATCTATTAATGAGACACCACCCGTAACGGCAATGTCTTTCTCGATACCTATCCTTTTACAGAGGGCAATGACCCGACTTACCACCGAATAATAGATACCCGCTGCAATATCGGGCATCGGTGTGGGCGGAACGCGGTGGACATGAGAAATGACTTCGGATTCAGCGAACACGGCACAGGTGTTGGTAATGTCAGCTCGTCCCTTAGCTTTCATTGAGAGCTCGGACATCTCCTCCAGCGATAGCTTCATCAACTTGGCCATCTGTTGTAGAAAGAGACCGGTGCCTGAAGCACATTTATCATGGTTTGCCCAGTCTTCAAGCCTGCCCCGAGTGTTCACCTTTACGACCGTGGTGCTTTCAGCACCCATATCGATGACCATTCGCACCGATGGATACAGATAATGGATACCGCGTGCCATGCAGGTATTAACTGATTTTTGCGATGAAGTGAAAGACACCAGTTTAGCGCCTGTTCCGGTAGCTAGGATGGGGAGACTATCCAGATTTAGACCCGTTTGACTCAAAGCCGAATCCAGTACCTTTCGAGCTTGCGATTCGACGTTATCGCCGGTGAGACCAACAGCCCTGCTCAGTATACTGTCATCTCCAAGGACGATGGCTTTCGTGTTCAGGCTGCCGATATCGATACCTATGGTTTGTATCATTTTAACGGTCTTCCAGTAGTTCAAAGAATTGTTCTATCTTACCAGTCGCTTCTTCTTCCGACGTTATGGTAGGATCAACTATATCACAGTCTATTGTAAGCATCGGGACATCCAGTTCACTTAAGGTTTCCTTGATGACCTTTATAGTAGCACAGGTATGCCTGCATCCCATAAAAGCCCAGTAGATAGCTCCGTCGGTTTTATACTTCTCAGCGCTTTCGGTAATATCATCCAGTGCCTGCTGGTCAAGGGGGCCGTACATACTCCGCCGTTCGGGTATCATAAAGGATTTTATCGCCACGCTTCTCAAAGGATTATCAGGGTCGAGTTCACCTTCCGACCAGAGAGTGAACAACGGTTCTACCACGCTGACGGCACCTCTCTCGTCGAACAGCCTGGCTAGAGAAGTCATCAGGTGCATGGGTGGAATAAACAATGTCATCAAGCGGAAGTTTTCCCGGCTGACAGCACCTTTTCCCTGTTCGACCATTTCTTTCAATTCGTCGCGTAACAGTGTCAGATATTGTGTAGCTTCAGGCTGGCCGGGATACATGTAGTCTGCGGAAAGCAGTTCAAGGTAGCCGAGGATATTCATCGGAGAGGGTACGGCTTTTCTCAGTTCACCAATTTCACGGTACAGCGCGATTTCATGGCGGGTTCGTTCGACCATCTCCGAGAGTTTATTCCAGTCCATTTTTTGACCCGTCTGTTCTTCAAGGAAACTCACCATGTCCTGCAATTCACCCACAAGATAATCGATTTCACCAGGGGAGTTCCGGAACGGATTATCCAGGAAAAATCCCGGGCTGCCACTCAGTTCCATCATAAGTTCGCCTGACTTTGCAGTATTGTCGCAGATGAGGTTTGACCACAGGATAACATCGGGGCGTGGAATCGAGTTCGTGGCAAAGATACCCGCGACACCACGATGAGGTGAACATATCTCAGGAACGAGTCCCTGTTCCGCACCTTTTTCAAGGAGTTCCGCCTGCTCTTTAAGGAACAGGGCGATAAGCCAGGTAGTCATTTCAGTGTGCATCGGGACGATGTCCATGGCGTACAGTATCTCGGTAGGAAAAAATACTGTATGGGATGCGATCTTTTTCCCTTCCTGGTGAGCGTTGTTTACTCGTGTGTAATAATCTACCATCATCTGGTAGTAGAGTGACTGGCTTTTTCGCGTCTCAGGTCGTGCGCGATTCATCCTTGCCAGCATCCGGCAGGTACGGACAAGCAGGTCTATTTTATTCTTTTGGTCTGCAGTCGTCATTTTTTATGTGTCTCCAGCATTTCCAGGAAAGCCTGTACCCGGGTACTGATCTGTCCCGAACCTGATGTACCGTACTCGACGTCAAGAGCCAGTGTCGGTATCCCGGCTTCTTTCAATCGGTCGGTAAGGAGTGGTAAATCATGAGCGTAAGGAACACAGTACCGGATAATCTGGCTGATAACACCATCAACGTGATAGTCTTTGGCCAGTTGCAATATGCGGTTGAATCTTTCATCCGACGGTACCATTCGGGCGCAGGGGAAATTGTTCAGATATCTGCGTGAAATGGCATCGAGAATCGATCGATCATCGAGAACGACAGGATCCGACCAGTAACGGGTACTGGTACAAAGTTCATCAGTGACTACCAGTCCTCCCAGGTCTTCGATCGACCTGACGAAATCAGGATTGTTCATCACGCTTCCGGTGACCATCAGGCGAGACCTGGTATCATGGGTTCCTTCTTTCTCATCCAGTTCGTCCAGTAACTCCTGAAGATATTCGTTGAACTGCTCCTTCGGCATTCGCTGGCTGGCGTTCAGAACTTCCATGGTCTCGGCACCGGTAATCGGCGGTTTATCAAGCACGCGCAGCTGGTAGAGTTGTTTAAGCAACTCCCGGGATTTGTTATAAACAGAAACCGACTCCACCAGGGCTTCATCGGTAATGGTAATGTCGAGATGCTGTTCAAGGTTTTCTTTCAATTGAAGTACCTGTTCGTAATACAGCTTATGGGCACGGTCCGTATACTTTCGCGGTACCGAGAGAATCATATGGAATGGCACATCCAGGTAGTGCTGCCATAAATCGAACAGGCGTCGGGCCCCGTCGCAGGTCGAGCCAGCAACAATACCGTCCAGGTAATCGTATTCACCTCTTAAACCCATCTGGAGACAGCTTCTTGAAAAAGAACAGTTATTTATATAGAGATAAGCACTGCCGTCATCAAGTTCGGTTTCCTGGGCATAACCTGTGATTCTCACAGGGAGGATGCCGGCGGCATGGAGAACTTCTTCGGGGACATAGGTACAAAGCCAGCCGAAAACCTTCTTTCCCTGACTCTTTCGATTAATGATTTCTTCGGTTTTCGGGAAGGTTTGATTAATTTCGATGAATTTCCCGAGGCTTTGCAGTTCAGCATTCATTTCTGAAATCCAACTGATAACGGTAATCCTTTTTACATAGTACCTCTAGGTATCTATGAAATAATAATGAATAGATGATTGGATGTCAAATATATAGAAAAAATTAGTGTTTAGTATATCAAGATTGCTTGAAAGGGTACATGGATTACCAGCAAAGTTGCGATTTATACGACAGAGAGAGTAAAATGCTTCGAAAATATACTAAAAATCAGCGGTTGGATGAATTCAGACCGTAAAGAAAGTGAGAGTGTAATGAACAAAGGCTGGGAATTCAATCATTCAGGAATATTCACCAAAGATTTTAACGGAACGATTGCTTATTACAAGGATCTGGGTATGGCTGCAGAGCTTCCCAGGACAGGACCTGCCTGGAACCCCGAAGATAAAATAGAAACAATCGAATTCGATGTGGTACCGGATCTTTCGGTACCTGAAGGTGACCCGTTCCTGTACCTTCTCTATATCGGCGACCTGGAGTTCGAAATACTGCATGCTCCGGATAAGATACCTTATGGTGAAATGCTGTCGTACCGTGAAGGTGTCAATCATTTTTGTATCAGTGTTCCGGATATCGATGGAGAGACGGATAAGCTGGTAAAGAAAGGTCTGCGTATTGTACAGGACTTCCATCGGAATGGAGAACGACACGAGGACTACCTGGATACACGGCACTATGGGTACATATTTCTCTCGTTCCGTTCTCCAATGACAGAAGAGATGAAAAAGAGAAAAACAGGAGCCGGAATAGTCGACTGGAAATTCCTCGGTCATACGGCGATAGTACAGGACCTGGACAAGGTTGTTGAAAAATATCAGTACTGGGAGATCGCCGATTTTCAACCGGAAAAGGTTATCGACACACGGGCTATGTCAGATGTCCAGATATACGGGAAGCCGCCTAAAGCTGAGATAAAGGCAAGAAGCAGGACCTGCCAGGTAGGCGACAGGTTAATGCTGGAACTGGTTCAGCCTGTTGAGTCTGACTTCATCTACAGGGAAACTCTCTACAGGAGAGGTGAGGGTATAATCGACATTACCTTTTCAGTGAAAGACCTGGAAAAAGAGAAAGAGATGCTGGTCAGTAAAGGAGTCAACTGTATATACAGCGGCACACCTGAAGATAGCGGCGCTTTCGCTGTGTTTGACGTGCGTGAAAAAGGCGGTGATGTACTGATAAAGCTGGTAGAAGAATAGATCAAAATTACTAAAATGTTTTGGAAATATCACGAGTCCTCTAATAGAGAGGACTCGTTTCTTTTACCACTTTGTATATCAATCTCAAGCGAGAACCAGTTCGGCAAGTTTCTGGCGATGGTAGGTCGGTTCGCCGAGGAAATTGTATAAACTTCGCGAAGCCTTGACATGGAAGCTGACATAATGTTCGCGGGAGTAACTGATGCCGCTGAAAACCTTGATTGCCTGGTTTGTCACCTGCCAATAAGCTTCGCTGGATATTGCCTTCGCCAGGTGGATACTCTGCTGTGCCGGTCTATCATTATCGAGTTTCCACAAACACTCGTAAGTACTCCATTTCGCAGCATCCATATGATCGATCATCTCGATGATCAGGTCCTGGACTCTCTGAAATCGACCGATAGGCTGGCTGAACTGTATCCTTGTCCGCGCGTAATCCATGGTAGCGTCAAACAGGGCTTTGCAGGCTCCGGCTTTATACGCACATAACACAGGGATTGATTTGTCTATACCTTGTTTGAGCGGATTCCAGCCTCCACCGACTTTACCAAGGACTGCCGATTCAGGTACCTTGACCGAGTCCAGTTTCACTTCGAAGTTTCTGTCGGAGAGGAAGCCGGGTAAACGACGAACCGAGACTCTCGGAGTTTGCTTATCGACCAGGAAAACAGTGATTCCTTTAGAACGATCATCTACTTTTTCAGTACGGGCGACCACAATAAGGTGAGTGGCTGCTTCCGCGTCCATTACGAATAATTTCCTTCCGTTAAGTGTAAATTCACCGTCTTTCTCTTCGGCAGACATCTGTATAGCGTCCGGTTCCCATCGGTATGATTCTTCTGTAAGTGCCAAGGCCAGAATGATTCTACCTTCCGCAACCTCCGGGAGGATGCGTTGCTTCTGTTCTTCGGAAGCGGCTTCCAGTATTATCGAAGCTCCCAGTATACCGGATGAAAAATATGGTCCGGGAAGAGGTCCGGTACCCAGCGCTTCGAAAAGGACGCCTGCGCTGGTGAGAGTGCTTCCGACTCCGCCGTATTCTTCAGGAATAATAATTCCCAACCATCCCATGTCGACTACTTTTTGCCAGAGTACATCTGTAACGCCGGTATCGGTTTCCTGCAAAACCTGGACCACTTCCTTCGGAGCATCACGCTTCAGGAAATCCAGGGCTGATTTTCTGAGTATCTGTTCACTTTCAGTATATTTAAGGTCTAAACCCATTTTTATCCTCCGAGATTCTAATCATTACGCGCGTAGTTTTATCGCCCGATAGCAAGAGCCCTTGAAATCACGATCTTCAATACTTCAGGTGTGCCGAGAGGGGCAAGGCAGAGAGCACCACGCTGAGCGACTTCAAACATAGTATCTTCCATACCCAGTTCTTCGTCACTTGTCAGACCGTAAGGTCCGAGTACTTTTGCTATTTCGTTGGTCAGCAGGATCGAGAATTTTTTCGAGAACAGCTGGGCGTGCGTCCCACCAGCACGACCTCCCATACCGCCAGCATTTCTCAACCCGAAGAGTCTCTCTTTTTCAGCCTCAATATAAACGTTCATCACACTTTCGAGCAGGAAGGGATTTGCCTTAATACGTTTCGCAATAACAGGATTATTCTTACACTGGTCAATAAACCTGCGTACAAGATAACTCTGTTCGGATCCCCAGAACTGGGCGCCGCGGCCCTCACCGGCACCTGTTTCGGCAGCGCCGATTCCTCCGTGTTCTACCTCCAAGGCGGCATTTGCGACTCTCCAGCCGTCTCCCTCTTTACCTATCAGGTATTTTTCATGGATGCTGACATCGTCGAAGAATACCTGGTACTTAATTCCGTCAGCTCCAGCTGTTGACCTGCCACTGGTAGTGCCAAACGGCCCCGGTACGAAAAGGTCGAGTGGGACAATAGAAACACCTTCCATGTCTGCCGGTGCCAGGAACATGGACAGGTTTTCATGTCTTGGTGCCTTTGTGTCGCTTCGCGTCAGCAGCAGGAAATTGTCGGGCGGAGGGTATATTCCGCCGACGAATATCTTTCCTCCATTGACGATGAAATATTCACCGTCACGCTCCGAACGAAGAGCATTCGTCTGCTGGTTGGCTTCATCCGAACCCGCTTCTGCTTCGGTGAAAAGCTCCCAGGTAAGTGCTCCGTCTTTCAAAATTAGCGGGAGAAGTCGTTCTTTCTGTTCATCAGTACCGCAGGCAAGGATGGCTGGTATTCCCATTGTTGAACCGGCACTGTGGAATCCCATAAGTTGAATATTTCTCATGGCTGTTTCACGTCTTATGACTGTAGCCTGTGCCCGGGTGTAGCCGCCGCCACCATATTTTACGGGGTAGTTCGGGTACAGATACCCCTTCCGGGCCGCCCTCTTTGCTAGTTCGCGTCGTTTTTGAAACTGCTCCTGTGTTACATTGAGAGGATCCCGAGGGAATTCCATACCTTCGGGAATATTCTCGTCAAGCCACTGGTTGACTTCTTTAGCAAATTCCTCCTGTTCATTGGTATATTTGTCAGGTGAAAAATCCACGATAAAACCTCCCGGTGTAAAGATTTTGTGGTATTGGTGGTACCTCAGTGAGATGCCGCTTTATGAGTTTCGTCATGCAGCTTCCCTGACGGAAAGGCTCATAGAATGCAGAAACATCCGACTGTGAAATAGTCTATATTTACGTCTGCAAGAAGTCAAATACTGCAGTAAAGCTATATCCTCTTCGTTTTCCAGCGTCCCATTTTAAAGTAGATAAGGTAAATTATTGCTCGCAGCAGATTGCCCGTTACCATTGCCCAACGGACACCGTAGACGTCGAGATTGGTCACACGTGGTAGAAAATAAGCCAACGGTAACATCACGCCACCCATTGTTACGATGGTAACGATCATCGGAATGAAAGTATCGCCAACTCCGTTGATACAATGCATCAGAACCATGACCAGGCCGAAGGTTATATAGGTGACAATTGTTATCCTGAGGAAATTTCCGGCAACTTCTATCATCTCCGGCTCATTATTAAACAGCGTGATTATATTATCTGCGAAGAAAAAGATAGCTATACTGATTATTGAAATAAAAGCGGTAAACAGCCACACTGCCAGCCATGCGGTTCTCTCAGCTCGTTCAGGTTGCCCGGCACCGAGATTCTGACCGGCCAGCACACCGGCGGTCTGGCCCATTGCCATGGCAGGCATCTGGATAAAACGGTCCAGCCTTTCCATTAATGATTGGGCGGCAACGGCATAAGTGCCGAAAGGAACGATAAATATCGTTAGCAATAGTGTCGATGCCGTTCTTCCCATGCCGTTAATGCTTCCCGGAAGGCCTATTTTAACGATTCTCCATATCATGCTGCCATCAAAACGAAAATTCCTGAAGGTAAGTTTAAGCCTGGTTCTTCCCGTATAGAGGAACCAGAGTCCCAGCAGGCCGGCAAGTCCCTGGGAAATGACGCCGGTCATTGCAGCTCCGCTGACTCCCATATCAGGGAAAATCCACCATCCGAAAACAAGGAATGGACAGAGAGCTATATGGAAGAACCTTCCGCCGACACCGATTATCATCGGGGTAAAGGCGTCGCCCGATGCCTGCATGACACTCTGGGACATCATCTGCAGCGACATCGATATCATGCCAATGAGCTGGATACGCATGTAGGCAGCTCCTTCGTCTACGACATCGGGATCAACTCCGAATACCGCCATAATTTGTTCAGCCAGGAAAATACCGATGATCGCGGTAACGATGGCAAAGGCGATGCTGATGACGAAGGTCTGTTGAGCAACATGATTAGCCTGGTCTTTGTCGCCTTGACCCACAAAACGGGCAATCAATGCCCGGGTTCCCATTTGCAGGCCCATCCTGGCGGTGTTCATCAGCATAACTACCATTCCGGATATGCCGACGCCGGCTACTGATGCACTTCCCAGCTTGCCGACCCATATCATGTCGATGGTAGGACCGAGTGTAGTCACAAGCTGGGTAATCATTATTGGCCAAGATAATCCCCACAGGCTGCCAATAATACTGCCTTTAGTCCAGTCTCTTTCTACTCTGGTACGTCGTTTTTCTGAATAATCTTCGTCTTCCAAATCCGGTATTCTGATCCTTCACGCAAAATAAACGGTCGCGATGGTTTACTAACGACCGTGAAAATTCATGAAAAATTTTCCTGTTTATGATTTGGAGTCTAGGCCCAGTTTTTTGGCTGCTTTTAATGGGAAGTCAGGATCTGAGAGTAATTTGCGTCCGATTGCGATTAGGTCTACTCTCTTCTCACGTATAATTTTGTCAGCAAATTCCGGTTCGGTAATGTTACCGACGCCTATCACAGGAATGGTAACAACACTCTTGATTCCCTCAGCCAGCGGGACGAAAAATCCCTGTCCAGTAAAACCGAAGCTGTCTCCTACTCCAAGACCACCTGAAATATTGAGAACGCTGACACCGGCTTGTTCCAGAAGCGGAACAACTTTCCGCCCTTCTTCAGGTGTCAGCCCTCCTTCTATCATGTCATCGGCTCCGAAACGGTAAAAGAGAGGTTTGTTTTCGAGAATATCCTTAACCCCCTGGATTGTTTCCGTAGCGAAGCGAACTCTATTCTCCAGGCTGCCGCCATATTCGTCTTTGCGGTGATTGGTATACGGAGAGATAAACTGATTGAGAAGGAAACCGTGAGCTCCGTGTAACTCCACGCCGTCGCAGCCGGCTTCGATCGCCCTGCGTGTACTTTTGGTGAAGGCAGATACTATTGATTTTATTTCAGAGATGGTTAAAGCCTTTGGTGTTTCGATACCATCCGGAAGTTTTACGGCAGAAGGCCCCACAGGTTTGCTTCCGGTCGTTTCTCTCGTGGTTCGGGCACCTGCGTGAGTCAGCTGAATTATCACCTTTGCGCCTGCTTGATGGATAGCATCCACGAGTTGCTTTAAATCCGGAACAAGATTGTCATCATAAAGTCCGGTCTGATTTCTGGCCAGTTTTCCTTCAATGGCAACATAGGTATGCTCAAGGATAATTAGACCGACTCCACCCTCAGCACGGGCGGTATAATGCCTGATATGTCTTTCGGTAACACGTCCTTCAGGCGTGGCCATATTAGTCGCCATGGGTGCCATTACTATTCGGTTTTTAAGTTCAAGCCCATTGATAACAATAGGATCGAAGAGTCCTGTCATCAACACTCCTCCATATAAATCATGAATTTAGTGTTGTTTTATTCGAATCCGTACCACCTGGATATGTCTTCCAGCGGTACTCTATCCGAGTATATCTTATACTGAGGATTCTCTGTATCCGGGTAACCAATAAGTATTCCTAGGACAATTACTTTCGAATCCGGGATTTCTAATTTTTCTCTCAATACTTCAGGGCATCTCACGGATTGGGCTGCGGCAACGGTACCGAGTCCGTATTCTACAGCCAGCAGCATAATGGTCTGAGCAATCAGACCACAGTCGAAAATTGCGTACGTGTCCTTGCTCCTGCCATCCTGTTCGTACATTTCACGGTCGGTCAGGATATAGATAACTGCCGGAGCTTCATACATCCTGGAACCCATAACCTGGCGTTCCTTGAGTACTTCCTTCGGATCGCGGTTGTCAGGCGGCTGCTGTCTCCTGGCGTAGGGCAGCCTTTCGCGGATAAACTCCGGGAATTGCTGCGGGAATGGCAGGTCGGGTGAAGGTGTTTCCTCAGCTTTATCAAGATAAGCCTGCTTAATTTCTGTAAATACATCACCGCCGGCTATGACGAATTCCCACGGCTGGGTATTTCCCCATGATGGCGCTCTTAAAGCCTGTTTTACTATTTCTTCGAGGATTTCCTTCGGTACCGGTTTGTCTGTAAAACCCCTGGTCGTTTTTCTCGTGTTGATTGCATCCTTTAACTCCATAAACCTTCCTCCTCCAATGATCAATTATTATTCGTTAAACCGACAGTTCGGAATGTATTTTTTTCAGCCATTCGGGAATAACGATATGCTGGGGACAAAGTTCCAGACACTGTCCGCATTCGATGCAGGTACCCCCGTTCTGTTCAGGTTTCAATCCCCATGGACCGCCGTTGTACCTTATCCTTGAGATGCGTTCGTTCCCGTACATTTTATAGTCACTGTAGATTTTGAAAACAGCAGGAATTTCTACACCATTCGGGCAGGGCATGCAATAACGGCAGCTGGTACAGGGAACAGGTACAAGGTTTTTATATGCGCGACGAACTTCATCGTATAGCAGTATCTCATCACCGGACAGATTGCTGTTTCCGGCACGCTCTGCAATTTCGACGTTTTCCACTACCTGGTCGTAGGTGCTCATACCGCTCAGAACGAGAGATATTTCCGGATTATCCCACAGCCACCGGAATGCCCATTCCACCGGGCTGCGTATTTTGCCCGACTTTTCCCAGACAGCGGCAACACTCTCATGTTGCCAGGCTAACTGACCGCCGCGCAGCGGTTCCATTATGATTACGCCAAGTCCTTTATTTGCGGCATATTCTACCCCACGGCGACCAGCCTGATAATCCACGTCCATATAGTTGAAATGAACCTGGCAGAAGGTCCAGTTATCATAGGCGTCAACAACCTGCGTAAAGTAATCATATTCATCATGAAACGAAAAACCGAGATACTCCAGGTAGCCTTCGGCAACCTTATTTTCAAGCCATGGGATTATACCCATATCTCTCAGCGTTTCCCAGGCAGGTCGGTGAAGTCCGTGCAGGAGGTAGAAATCGATCTTGTCGGTATTAAGACGTTGTAACTGGCGTTCGAAGGCAGGATCGAAATCATCGATCGATTTTACTTCCCGATACGGGAACTTTGTTGCCAGCTTGATTCTTTCACGGTAACCATCCCGTAATGCTTCCCCGACCGCTGTTTCAGAATTGCCGCCATGGTAGAAATAGGCGGTATCAAGGTAGTTAACTCCGTTATCAATCGCATAACGGATCATCTTTGAAGCTTCTGGTATATCAACAGCTGATTGGTCATTGCCAATGACAGGAAGACGCATCGCACCGATACCGAGGGCAGATGGTTTCCATTCAAGATCCTGAAAATTCCTGTACTGCATTACCAACTCCTTTTCCAACCATAGCTATATATATGAAAGCAGGTTTGGGTGGTTGCTGTAAAATAAGAAACGATAACGTTTCGAGTTGTCCTAACCACCGATAGCGGCGGTCAACAGGCGGATCCTGTCACCATCATGAACCATGATTACATCACTACCGGAATAGAATTGACCATTAATGTTAAACGCCTGGTCATCCGCGAGTACGTATTCATCCTTTTTAAAAATAATCCCGTCGAGTTCTGGTAACCGTTTTTTTAAAGCCCTAATAAGTTCCTGCATACCAGCGTTTTTCTCAGGCAGTTCAAGTATTACTTCACTAATACCGGCAAGTTCTGCCGATAATCCGTATAATTCGATGGTACAGGTTATCATAATACTCCGTGAGACTCCTTCTTACCGGCTTGGCTGCTGTTCCGGCCAGAGTTCTTCGGCTTCTTTAACAAGACCGAGTTTCAACAGCTTGACTTTACTTGGTTTCGTGGTCTCAGCATCCCAGTCGAGAGCTCCCAGGTTCCAGTATGCCTGGGCTTCTATATTAGCTCGGACTCCTGCCAGGGGTCCCTCCTCTTGAGGAGGATCACCAATGATCCGGGGATGTACTTTCCGATGTAAAGGATTGATGCCTTCCCGAAGGTTAAAAAGGTGTCTCATGGTAAGGATTCTTTCACCGGTCTGAAGCATCTCTTCGAGAGAGAAATCATATCCTGTTACAGCGTTGAGAATCTTTAGAAAGTAATTTTCAATACTGGGGACTCTGTTTCCAAGTATACAGAGTCCAGAAGCATTGAGAACATGTCCTTGGAAACTGCTGGGGCCGAAACTCTGCATATGCCTGCCCGGCGTAGGTTCAAGCCAGTACCTTGCTGCTGTCGGACGAGTGCCGAACATCATCAGCTTAGGATCATGCATTCCGAGTTCCTGGCCGCCTATATGAATGGCAAATTCCTCCGAGCCCTTACCGATTTTCTCTGCGGCTGTTTTTACGCCGTCGGCAAGTATATCTCCGATACCTTCACGTTTAGCAATCATTTCGGTCAGAGCTATTATGGCCTGGTGATTGCCCCAGGTAAGATCCAGTCCCCCGGCGTCCTGTTTGGTGAGAATTCCGTTTTCATAGCATTCCATCGCAAAGGCAACGATTGTCCCGGCTGAAATCGTATCAATACCGTAATCATTGCATATATGGTTTGCCATGTTGATGGCTTCACGATTGTTGTTCAGGACCATAGCCCCAAATGAAGCTTCTGTCTCATACTCGGGACGACGGATACCTGCCGGATATTTATATTCACCTTCGCCTGCTTTCAGGCGGCTTTCACAGCCGAGAGGACAGTGCCAGCAGCCTGCCTGTCTGTCCATATTCCTGATGGCAGCATCCATTCGCAATTCTTCTATTTCCGGAAGATCGATAACTCCGACGCCTTTCCAGTTCTTGACCGGGGTGTCGCCGCTGTGGGCTGACCGGGCTGTCATAGAGGAGGTGCCGTATCTGTGCCAGATATCATAGAATGATTTACCATCAGGGCCAGGCTGTTTCATCCCGTTTATGTACTGGTTTCGGAGGTCCATCACCTCTTTCTCGCTGGCGACCTGTACTTTTCGGGCTCCTTTGGCAACAATAGCCTTCAATTTTTTTGAACCCATCACAGCTCCGAGTCCAGAACGCCCGGCAACCGCACCGCGGTCGCTGACGGTGCATGAGATAAGAGATAATTTTTCACCGGAGACGCCGATCGTTACAACACCGGTATCACTGCCGTATTCGTTTTCAAGGATATCTTCGACTTCATAGGTGTTCTTAGCCCAGAGTTTGCTGGCGTCTCTGAGTTCAACTTTTTCTTCGTCGATATAAAGATAAACCGGTTTATCCGATATGCCGGTAAAAAACACGGCGTCATATCCTGCCATTTTCAAGTACGGCCCGAAGTTGCCTCCGGCGTTGGCGTCACCCCATCCTCCGGTGACCGGTGAACGGGCGACGGATGTATAACGGGTTCCCATGGGGGCATTCGTTCCGGTCATGGGGCCGGTGAGTATGCCGAATGTATTATCGGGTCCGAGAGGATCCACGCCGGATTTCTGACGATCATAGAGAATTCTCGAGCCGATGCCATATCCGCCTATAAATTTTCGATACAGAGATTCATCCGGATATTCTACCGTTATTTGCTCTGTCGAGAGATTTACAAAGATAATTTGACCTGTATTGCCGTTTGCCATGATACCCCACTCCTTTCTCAGAGTATAAAAATCCGCGTTAAAATTGCATATGGAAATATTAACACATTAAAGAGAATCTTTACTAAAATACTTTATGTTGAGGTAAGTAATCTTAAATAATTAAGGTAGTATATTTCGAGTATATTCAGGTGGGATATCCAATGTAGTTTTTCTTGATATATATTATCAGTGAATGCTATAATTCTATCCAGTTTATGTTATAATTCCCGTGACTATTAACTCAAATCCACCAGGGAAACCGGCGTTCGTATGAGTGTGAAGATAAATGTGTATTATTTTTTACCCCATCTTACGAATGACCGGGAACTAGTTGAAGTTGACGGAAGTACCGTTGGTGATTGTTTGAATCAACTAGTAAAACGATTCCCAAAAGCTGAAAAATGGCTTTTCGGGAAAGATGGCAGCCTGAGTAAATTTCTTGATATCTATGTCAATCTTGAAGACACTCATCCTGACGAACTGAATTATCCGGTCAAGGATGGTGATGAAATTCACATTGTCATGCATTTAACAGGTGGATAGTTGATACATAATCCTGAAAGGAATACCGTGATATGACTGATAGGTTACCTGTCTGGATAGTCGAACCAGATCCGGTAGAAAAATGGAATCAATGGTCGAAGAAATTTAGTCAATCGAAAACCAATCCTGATGCACTTCAGGAATCAATTGATATAGATGCTGTAAAACAACAACTAAAAGAAGTCAGGCAGTTTAGCAAAGAAAACAATAGTAAACTAATCGAAGAACTAAAAAGCAGCCTGTCTCAACGATACCCAGGTGTAAAAATTCAGTCAGCTATTAATAGTTTCGAAGCCATAAACTATATCAAACAAATAGCAAATGGCATAAATAATATTTCGATTAATAATTCCAGGTCGATAACACAGGAACTTAAACCCGGGTTGATCTCAGATGGATTTGTTGTTATTGACTCTTACTATGACGAGATAAACGTGGAAGAGCTGGAAGGGGTCGATTACTGGGAAATGCCCCGTCTGCTTGCTAATAATCTCACTGGCAGCTTCGACGTATCAGTGAAACTGACAGGGATTAATCCGATTAGTAATAACAGAACTAAAGAATATGTAGCCTTATTGGGTGTTAATGCGGCTTCAGCTGAAGATGGTACGGTATTATTCCTAGAACACTTCAGAAATATTTATACTGACCTCAAAACTGCAAGGAAGATTATACTTGTTATCGGGCTGGATAAGATTGTAGAGAACAGGGAGGATGCTGTTTTTCAGACAAAATGCATGGGGGTTTTTGGTGCTGAAGGTTTGTTACTGGATATTCACCCCAAGAGCAAGGATACTCCCACAATAGCTGATTTACCCGATTACAGTGGCGATGACAGGGAGTTACATGTAATCCTTCTGGATAATAACCGGACAGGATTACTGGAGAGTGAATACAGCGACTTTTTTATGTGTATTGGGTGCAGGGCTTGTACTGGAGTCTGTCCGGCCAAATTAAGTGATAAACCTCTTTCGCCCAAACTACTCATATTCAAATTGAAACAATATCTTTCACAGGTAAGTCCGGAACTTCTACAGGGTAAAGCAGAGAAGTTTCCCCCTGAAGGTGAAAAGATATTTCCGGATGAATCCATTACCGAAGATGAAATCTGGGCATGCACCACCTGTCAGGCCTGTCAAAACGTTTGCCCGTTAGAGTTGGAACATACTAAAGCAGTCGTAGATTTGCGAAGGAATCTTGTAATGATCTCAACATCTCAGGCTGCGCGTGAGCCGTTGAGGAACATCAGGCAGCGGGGGCATCCATGGACGGGGACGGTATTTTCGCGAGAGGACTGGATAGAGGGGTTAGGGGTAAAGATACTGGCGGAGGACAGCAAGGTAGATATC
>DUFA01000133.1 GCA_011191975.1 Dehalococcoidia bacterium | reverse complement strand
GCCGTCCACCTGGCAAAATCCGGAAAAGCGTCTATCACTCCCCCGCCGGAGCCGCAGCACCAGGCATATTCCCTGATCCGGTACATTTCCACGAAATCCAGGCCAGGAATACTGTTGATAATATTCCTGGGAGTGTCATAGACTCCATTAGTACCCCGCCGGTACTTCTTCGGAGGATCGTGCAGATACATCAGCGTTCCCGGCGGTTTATATTCTTTTCCTTCCCAGTGTATCCACGGTTCGCCCAGCCGTCCGAGATGACACGGATCATGGTAGGTGACTTTCAGTGGCACCGACTTCTTAAGCTGAAGTTTTCCTTCCTGTATCAGCTTCTCGATATACTGGGTAATATGATAGACTTCTATCCCTAAATCCTTGCCAATTTTGTTATAGAGAACTTTAAATGTACTGTAGCAGTCCGAACAGGTTGTAACCAGTACTTTTACTCCGGCTGTTTTCAATGCTTCCACTTGGTGTTCGGCGAACTTGACGAGTTCGCCTTCATAGCCCAGTTCATAGGCACGACCACCACAGCAGGATTCATCCGCTCCCATGATACCGACATCAACACCGGCTTGCTGAAGGAGCCTCACGCCGGCTTGGGCCACCGGCCATAATTCGCTATCATAGGAATAACGGCATCCTGCGAAATATAGCACTTCCGCCGTCTCTTCAGTAACACGCTTTACATCCAGGTCTGCCGCCCAGTCGCCCCGCTCGGAGCGAGGTTTCATCATCATGTTGTCTTCTTCACGCAGATTCTTGATCAGCGGCAGGTGTTGAGGGAGTAAATAGCCTTCATCAACACATTTAATCCTTAATTCCTGCATGTGCTGCAGTGGCTCCAGGTCGTTCCCGACCTTGCACGCTATATCGCAGGAACCGTCCATCAGGCACTTATAGACAACATCGAGAAACGTATCATCGATCTCAATCCTTTCGTTGAGTAGTGAATAGGAAAGGTTGAACTTACCGCCGGCAGCGTAGGCGTGCCAGTGATACCTGGCTGCTGATGGGCAACCTTCCATGAAATCAAAATTCTTTATCAACCGCCATGGAATATACTTGCAGTATGAGCAGCGGGGACATCTCTGCATATCATGTTCGTAGTCTTCCCAGTTCACGAAATTACCTCCTTGTTCAGGCTCCGTTTAAAACACAACTTCCCCGGATTCAGTATCCAGTTGGGATCGAATATATCTTTTACTTTCCTCTGCATATCAGCCGTATCGGCAGCACGCCGGTAGGCGATGTCCGGCCAGTTGCCGTAAGGTCGGGAAAAGAAAGCTCCCTGTTCTTCCAGTTGGTCGACTGCTTCAATCTCGATTTTATTTACCATCTCCGCTTCTTCCCGGTCAGCGTTATCGTAATAAAGATCGAATTCGCAGTGGCAGCTTGTACCCTGCGCTACCGGTTGAATGTACACCCCGGTATATCCGGCAGGAAATCCCCGCTGCTGTGCCAACCCGGATACAAGGCTTGAAAACTTCGGAGTATTACCCAGTGTTGTCAGGAAAAACACATCTCTGAAACCGCCTTTCATCCTCTGTTTCCAGTACGGCTCGGCTGAAGGTTTTGAAAGGAGATCAGCAAAATTATCGGCTTTAACCGACGATAAATTATTGTGAATTTTAAGCCCGTACCGCTCCGCAAACTCACTCAGGTCTGCTTCCAGGTACCGGACTTTTTGATCGGGCAACGGACCGTACCCTTCACAGGTAACAAACAGTAACCATTCAGGCAACTGATCCCGTAATGCTGCTATCTCCCGGGAATCTTTACCAACAAGACAGGCAAGGTTGACGTTGTTTAGGATGAATATATTCCCCGTAAAGCGTATCCGCGTCAGGTAGTAGGTCAACTCGATGAGAGGTTCCAGGCTGGTACCGGTCAGGAAAAAGGCACGTCGCAGCTCTGACAGGAACCTGCATTTCAGGGACATCCAGGTAACGATACCGATAGTTCCCTGGGCTCCGGATATCAACCTCTGCGGGTCCATCTGGGTCGGTCCGAAGGGACTTATCTGGGCTTTCCCTATCTCCCATTGTTCTTCAAGCGTATCCGGGCCGGCTGCTTCGCCGGTCCTCAGTTTATCGCCTGTTCCGAACACGATCTCGGCGCAGAGCATCGGGTCGGTACTGTCGAAATGCAGTCCCGGCATTAGTATGGGATCGCGCTCTAAAACGCTGGCAAGCACTGACTTGGTACTCCGGGGCGACAGCGGCATATAAGCACACATCCCGGCTTTTACGAGTTCAGCCTGCAGTTCTCCGAACGTAACGCCAGGCTCAACGATCGTTACCCGGTTGGAAGGATCAACTCTTAAAATCCTGTTCATTCGTCGAAGGTTGACTATTACTGCATTATCAGATTCCGGAATCGTATCTCCCCTTAAATGAGGAGGACCCGAACTCACGGGAACAAGTGGGATTTTCTTTTCGTTGGCCCACCTGACGATTTCCTGGAGTTCATCCGTATCGGCAGGTCTTACAGCGTAATGCGGAAGTTTCGAAATGGTATTGTCGGAGCCTTCGACATATTCCTTAAGTTCTTCCGCACCGCTCAGGACGTTTTCTTTACCGACTATTTTCTCAAGTCCGTTTTCGACCATTACTGACCTCCTTGTAATAAAGGGTATAGTATATACGAAATATCTGAAATTAGATTATTTCGATTTCTTTCAGTTTTTCCGCGAGGTTCACCGCCATCTCTTCAGGATTTTTGCCCTCTATTATTTCACAGTTTTCCGGGTAAACCGGTGTATTCATTCTCACGATGGACTTAAAATCCATATCGCCCGTTTCAATTCCCAGTTCTTCGGCATCCCAGGTTGTAATGGGCTTCTTGGCAGCGGATATGAACGCTTCCATGCCTGATTTTCTCAGGGTTCCGACCTCGCCTGTTACGGTAACCAGCGCCGGTGAAGCAGTCTCGATAACTTCGTAACCGTCAGACACTGTCTTCTCGATTCTTAAAACATTACCGACGAATTCAACTTTTCGAACCGCCGTGATACAGGGAATATTCAGTATTCCGGCGATACGGGTACCTACCTGGCCGTTGTTGGTATCGGCTGCCTGCAAACCGCACAGGACCAGGTCGACATCTTCCAGCTTTCGTATTGCTGCGGCAAGAGCCTTCGACGTAAGTAAGGTATTGAATTCATCGAAAATTTTGTCCTGTAACAGAACCAGCCGGTCGGCTCCGGCAGCCAGGGCTAAAGTCACGACGGCTTTGGTCAGCTTTTTCCCGAGGCTGATCACGATAACGGTGGCTTCCTGTACGTCTTTTATCCTCAGCGCTGCTTCCAGCGCATTCTCGTCGAAGGGGCTCAATACTGGCGGTGTTGCTCTTGGCGGAACTGCCCGTCTGGCTTCGGCGTCGATTTGAAAGAGTGATAACGGCATTTCGGGATCGAGTACCTGCTTCATGCACACGACGATGTTCTTCATGATTATTTCTTTCGTTAATGCAGCTCTATCGTTACCGTTCCCGAATTATGTACCAGCTAAAACATACCGGGATCGATTGCAGATTTCAATCAACAAAGACCTGTTTTCAATATACAGCCGCTATGCAAACGCTATTATATCTTGCTCATCACTAAAAAGAAAAGTTCATCGGTAAATTTCTATAGATTATCTTTGGAAAGGACGGAGATCTTTAATCTATGGAGGGATATCAGGCAGGTCTTTTTAGTGAAATGGTCACATCAGTGATTGTGACACCAAGCCAATTACTGAGGTGGAGGTTTACTCATAAAAGATCAGCTAGTTAATACTACATAGTAGCCATCTCTGCCCGTTTCTTGATACCGAGGAGCATTTAACGCTGCATCACAACAGCGATTGGTTCAATTAGGCTATTATATATGATGATATTTAACAATCCTGGTTTATAATCGAAAGACCATCGTGAAATTAGACGTGTAATCCTGTCCTTTTCGTTCAAATGGAATACCCAAACATTAGCCGTGTTTTCGTCTTTGTTTTCACCATTGAAAGACCTCTCTATATAATCCCTGGAATCACTGTATAATCGCTTTCGTGTGATGAATCAACCGTACACCATCCATATTCATCCAGTTCTATGCGGGTGGGGATTATCATCCCGGTGATGGTATCGGTTTGTCATCTCAGTCAATCAGCTCCAGATAATAGGTCTTTGCTTCAAAGGGGAATCTGCTGGTTACTCTTTCTGGTTTTCTAATCTCTTCTGGAGTAAGTCGTGGATATCCGGGATTTTGTTAATACATTTTACCCCGATCCTTACTAAGCTCTCTCACTTCTTCCTGTCTTCAAATCTCTGCAACGCCTCTCGCCTCTGGGGGGCAAATACCGTCTGCAAACAGGCTTCAACTTCGTAATCCATCATTTCTTCCGGACTACACTTTCGGGCTATATCCAGACTATTCTTAATCAATCTGATAGAAAGGTTAGAATTCTGGACGATTTTCTCAGCCATTTCAAAGGTTGTAGCCATAAGCTTATCGGCAGGTACCGCTTTATTTACCAGACCTATCCTCTCAGCTTCAGAACCGGTTATGTATTCAGCGGTAAACAACAGTTCTTTTGCTTTACCTAATCCGACAAGCTCGATTATGAGCCTGGTAGCACCACCGGTTACTGTAGATGAGACCCTTGCCTCTGGTGAGCCAATTAGTGCGTCATTAGCCGCTATCCTCAGATCACAGGCAAGGGCAAGTTCATAGCCAGAACCCAGCGCATAGCCATTTATAGCCGCAATCGTGGGTTTAGGGAACTTGATAATCCTTAGCGAAACTCCCTGTAGTGATTTAAGATATGCCCGGTATTCATCAACCGTCCTTTCCTTAGAATCCTTAAGGTCAGCACCCGTAGAAAAAGCCTTTTTCCCCTTTTCCGTGGTGATTCCCGTAATTACCATCACTTTTATCCCATCATCATTCTCCACATTGTCCAAGACGCGACTGAGATCCTGCCACATCTGATGGTTCATGGCATTTAGTACCTGCGGACGATTCAGCGTAACCAGTCCTATATTGTTTTTCTTTTCGTAAATGACAGTCTCCAGTTCCATTGCCTATCTCCTGACTATTATCCTGGCATCAAGGGCACACGCACCTGCCTCGTAAGCGACCACTGGGTTCAGGTCTATTTCCTCTATATCAGGATAATCAATCGCTATTTCGGAAACCTTCTGGAGTATGTCGTGAAGCGCAGCTAAATCTTTTTTATTCCTCCCTCTTGCCCCGTCGAGTAGTGGGAAACCTCTAATACTCCTTATCATTTCATCTATGTCGTTCTGGGTAACGGGTAACACCCGCATAGAAAAATCCCTCAAAACCTCCGTGAAAATACCTCCTAGACCAAACATGAGCACCGGACCAAAGTGTTTGTCTCGCACCATACCAATAATGCATTCCACACCCGGGGGCATCATCGGCAGTACCAGGACACCGTCTATTGATGAGGTTACCTCTCTTGCTTTGCTCATTATTAAGTTGAACTCAGTTTGGATTTCCTCACTTGTTCTCAGGTTGACCTTTACGCCACCCATATCAGTCTTGTGGATAATGCTCGGACTGCTAATCTTCATGACTACGGGGTAACCAAGTTCTTCTGCTGCTTTAACAGCTTCTTCAACGCTTCGTGCAAGGTAGGCTAGTGGAGTGGGTATTGCATATTGCGCCAGGACCTTTCTCGACTCAATCTCGGTCATATTGCTGCGCTTCTGTTTGACCTCTTCTATCAGTGCCTGTATTGAGGATTCTGGAGCCGGTTCCCTTCTTATAAGTTCCTCTACATTGAAACGCCGTTGGTTTTCCACGGCTCGGGTAATGGTGTTGGCACACCTAGCCACTCTCTCCGAGGAAGCAACCACCGGTATTCCGCCTCGTTCCAATATGCTGAGTGACGCGATTGTCTCATTGGCAAAGCCGCTGTTAACCAGAATTGGTTTTTGGTATTTTTTCACTAAATCTACCAGTCTCTGGGAAGTCTCTTTCTCAAAATCCTCTATATGGGGAGCGATAATCTCCTTGAATCCGCCAAAGAAACCAGAAATAATAGCGATGTCAACATTGTCGTCCTCCAAACAAACCTCGCAGCATGCAGGAATAATCTTGTGCGGATTCTCCTCTGCCTTCCCTCCATAGTCTACTGGATTAGATGGCACTAAACCTTCAAGTATGAAAGGTTTCAATTTATTTTGTGTCTCCGCGCTGAGGACGTTTACCTCAAGGCCTTGCATTGCCACGTTATCAACGGTGATGGCATTATCACCCCCACCCTCGGAAAGAACGACGACTTGCCTGCCTTTAGGCTTAGGAAGTTCCACAAGCGCCTTAGCCATATCAAACATTTCATCAATGCTATAGGCACGCATTATACCCGCCTGGTTAAAGGCAGTCTCGACTATAAGATCATCTCCTGCCACAGAGCCGGTATGTGTACTCGCTGCTCGTTTCCCAGCTTCCGACCTTCCTGCCTTAATAGCTACAATGGGCTTTACCTTACTGACCTCGCGAGCTATTTGCACAAATCTCCCTCCATCCGTCAGACCTTCCATATAAAGCAGAATTGCTTTGGTATCTGGATCATTTCCCAGAAATTCTAGGTATTCGGCAAACCCTACATCTATTGCGTTGCCTGCACTGGCTATCTTGCTAAACCCCATGTTCTTCAGTCTGGCGTAGTGACACAGTGAGTCAATAACGTTGCCACTCTGAGCAACGATGGAAAAAGGACCTCTTTGAACAGAAGGTATACCTAAAAGATTAATGTTATTTGGTGCATTATATATCCCGCTGCAATTAGGCCCAATGACCCGTACACCGTCTCTTTTAAGCAATTCCAGAATTTCTCTTTCTGTTCTCTTCCCTACTTCTCCCGTTTCTCCCAAGCCTGCAGTAATAATAACTGCACCGCTAGCCTTTTTATCAATACTATCCGAGACAGCGGCAAGGATAGCGTCGACCGGGGTTATTACTACGACCAGATCTATATTGTCCTGTATATCTTTCAGGTTCGGATAAGATCTCAATGAAAAAATGTTTTCCCTTTTTGGATTAACAGGATATATTCTGCCCTGAAAACCTCCTTGGAGGAGGCTTCTTGTACGTCTTTCACCTGCTTTGCCTGGTGTCTCAGAAGCACCAACAATTGCGATAGACTGTGCGTTAAACATTTGTTCTAACTTTGTATTCATATCAGCTTATCCATTTCCAAATTATATTTTTGTATTTCAAACCTGTATACTATTAAAGTAATACGATATTCGAAGTATTTCAAGCCTAAGAATTAGCTTTATTCTTCGAAATTGATAGTTATTAGACAATATTATGCGTTTTTATGCACATAAATTGAAAAAATATCAGAATTATGATTAAATACTAAATAAAATCGATGTTTATAGAATCTAGTACTATAAATCCAACTTAGGTATGGAGGAATAATGTATTATGATAGACGATATTGATCGAGACCTGCTCATGGAACTTCAAAGAGATGGTAGGAAAAACTACACTGACCTTGCAAAGTTATTACATGTCTCTGAAACCACGGTTCGAAATAGGATGAAACGACTACTTGACAAGGATATAGTGAGGATAACAGCGATACCATCCCTTGAGACATTGGGTTTCAATTTTATGGGAATTATGGGAATACAGGTGCAACTGGGATACTTGAGCACAGTGGCTAAACGATTAATGGAGCATCCGAATGTATGCTACTTAGCTGAGGTTACTGGTAGGTATGACTTGATTGCGCTTGTCATTGCCAAATCAGCTAGCGAATATTCCGAACTTGTGGAAAGCCTGATAGCTCCTCTCCCTAGCATTTTGAGAACGGAGACTTCTGTTAGTCTACACAACTACAAGGGGCAGATCATAGGGACAGATGCCAGTCATCTAATTAGCATCCCAGAAGTTACTTCGTAGACAATTCAGGATGTTTATCACAAACCAGCTATTGTACTATTTATATGTTGGATGAAACAGTGTTTACCTGCCTTTACTTTGCAAATATTACAGGAGTTGGGTAGTAAACGACCGAGGTGAGATAATTAAAAACGACGAAAAACGAACCGGTACAAATTGCCCATAAACACCCGCCAGATATGAAGAACGGTATATACCACGTCAATCTGTAATTTCACCTACGATCAGGAGTAACAAACATACCATGGCTTGTTTGCAATGGCAAACAAGGTGTGCGAGTTTTTAGCGAGCTAAATGAGGATCAAACACGCACAACCACCGATTCACTCCCAGGCGTCCACGTAGTTGTTACGTCTCTACAATATGTTTTAATGACTATGGTATTTTATTGTCGTCGTAAGGGCTTATCTCATTCCAGCTTCGAAACTGATTTCCCGGAATATAAGCAAATATTTTTCTAATCATTTGTTTCACAGAAAAGGGGACGATAATTAAGTTATTAATTCAGATTTCACCTTAGTCTGTTAGTTAAAAGTGAATGTATTCTAGGTGTTCGTTGAGATTAGAGATCAAGTGACATATAAAATTCGACCGTGATCTCAGGTTAAACTTGCTTTTTCTGCCATCTTCCTATCTTGAAATACGTGCTATAGATAATTGCTCTTATTACGATTCCCCCTACGATTGCCCACCGAATACCGTAGACTCCGAGGTTTGTGTGCTGGGAAAGGACATACGCCATAGTAATCGCAAACCCCCACATAGTAGTCAGGTTGGTCACCATGGTAATCACAGTATCGCCAACGCCATTCAAACACATGCTTAACGACGTTACCAGTCCCCAGAAGATATAACCGACTATCTGTATGCGGAGGAAAGTACTCGCGATATTCACTAACTGCTCATCACTATTGAACACTCGTATTAAGTCTTCCGCCCATAACCAAACTACCACTGAGATTATGACGGCAATAATAGTGGCTAAACCAGCAGCAATCCATCCTGTCCGACTTGCCCGATTGGCCTGACCCGCACCAAGGTTTTGACCTGCCAGTACGCCTGAGGCTGAACCAAGAGATCCACAGATCATCTGAGGAAATTGATCGATCCTTTGCACGACCGAATGCGAAGCTACGGCGTATGTTCCGAACGGTATGATGAAACGCACCAGAATCAGCTCCGAGAAACTCCTCTCGATGTGAGTTATGGATGCAGGAAAACCGATCTTGAGTGTTCGCCATATGATGTTGCGGTCAAATCTAAAATGCTTTAACGTAATACGTAATCGAGTGTGCCCCTTAAAAAGTATCCACATTACCAGGGTTCCGCCAATGGCCTGACAGATGACATTGCTTAAGGCGGCTCCGCTGACACCAAGTTTCGGGAAGAACCACCATCCGAAGATGAGAAAGGGGGCTAACGCTACATGAAGCAATCTGTATACGAGGCTTATTTTCATTGAAGTACGGGTCTCACCTGAGGCATTTATGATACTTTGCCCTGAAGCGACTGCGGTCATTGTCACCATTCCAACAAGCTGTATACGCATGTACGCAGTACCTTGCTCTACAACATCAGCTTCCACACCTAGTACAAGCAGGATCCTGTCGGCGAGGAAAACACCAACCAATGCGAAGAATATTGAATATGCCAAGCCAATAACAATTGCCTGCTGTGCGACTAAGTTAGCTTTTACTTCATCGCGGGCTCCGACGAAGCGGGCAACCATAGCCCCTGTCCCGGTGAAAATGCCCATTGCCAGAGAGTTTACTACCATGATGACAATGGCAGACACGCCAACACCTGCGATAGACGATGCACCCAGCCGCCCAATCCATATCATATCGATAGTAGGGCCCATCATATTCAGCAAGCTACTGATTAGCATAGGCCAATACAGGCTAACGAGATTACTGAAGATGCTGCCCTGCGTCCAGTCTCTGTGCTGACCTCTCCCCTTTCCCAGGCTTGCTGTGTTCAAAGCTGTCTGTTACTCCCAATACCAAATTATTCAATCTTGGCTAAATACTGCCTCGTGTTTATATACTGAAAAAGCTTTCATCTGTAGTCACCGACTTGATCTCAACATCCATCCTGGTACTCAGGTCATTACCTCAATCAATATCGCTTGAGTATCAGATACGCCGTATCTTAAATTATTAATTGTACACGTATCTGATGTTATTCTCTACCAATAATTTGGATAACCTAATTTGTCTTGGTTTCAGGAAAAATAAGGTAATAATATGGATATTTGTTGATTTGAGTCTGATCAAGCAATGCCGAAGGTTGTTAAGTGAAAATCGATTATAGTTTATATAAACCACTCGGCGTAAGAGGGAGTGGGAAAAAAGATGAAATACTTGCCTTTTTAATTCACTTTTTGATTTCATGTGTTGACAAGATATAATTGAAGTATTATTATCTTACAGCAATTTATATAGACTTTTACCATCTTCTACCTTCATGATCAGGAGGCGAATATGATGAGTACAAGGCACCATTAACCAAATTTTTACTCGGTTGATGGTGCTTTTTTATTAAAATGCAGTCCCAATTTCGGCATGCTCAAAAGAGAGGTGACGCTTTTAGTATGAATGATTTCCTCTTGAATAGTTCTAGGTTAATCCATATACAGATCTAGATATGGTTGGATAATAAATTAGGAGAAGCTGTATGAAAAAGAATATTGTCTGGATGTTTATATGCTGCTTATTGATATTATCTCTAGTTACATCCTGTGAATCAAGTACAACGGAGCGAATTACCGATGATGATACAGAGGATGCAATTAAGATAACAGAATCGACAAGTAAAATTGAAACAGGGGAAGGAGTGGTTGAAAAAAAGGAGGCGCTATTATCCCCAGATGTGCCGAAATATGGCGGAGTAATCACAAGTGTAGCAGCGGGTGACCCGATGGGCTTTGATCCCGGGATAACCATGTCAGTCATGTGTGGTACTGTTTATTTTACTCACGACAAGCTAGCCAGGGGAGACTGGTCAAAGGGCCCAGCCGGTACCGGTGAGACTGACTGGCTAGATTACCTTACCTGCAACTGGAATCTGCTGGCACCCTCTTTAGCTGAAAGCTGGGAGACGCCCGATGGAGAAACCATCATCTGTCATATCCGCCACGACAGCCATTATTGGAACAAAGCTCCAATGAATGGTCGTGAAATAACCGCCGATGATGTTGTCTTTAGCATTAATCGGCAGTGGTCAGCTCCAACAGGCTTTCACACCGTTTCCTGGGGCGCTGTCAGCAGACCAATATCTGTTACAGCTCTTGATAAATATACTGTTGAGATTAAGGTGCCACCCAATTTACAGGGGATGCATCTGAGTCAGACTGTTGGTTTCCTTTATATTGAAGCCCCAGAAGTAATTGACCAATATGGCAACTATAATGACTGGCAGGTCATGGTAGCAAGCGGACCATGGATTTTTAGCGATTATGTTAAAAGCAGCGTAATGACCTTCGAAAGGAATCCTAACTACTGGGCGTATGACCCCGTTCACCCGGAGAATCAACTCCCTTATGCCGATCGTCTTAAACGGCTGATAATACCCGACGCATCTACAAGACTGGCGGCATTTCGTACAGGTAATATTGATTACGTACAGTCCCTTTCCTGGGACGACTATTCACTGCTAAATGAGCAATTACCTGAACTTGAAACTAAGACTCTCTTTGGGATGAGTAGTTTCCTTGTAGCCAGAGTGGATAAACCGGAGTTACCTTTCGCAGACCTCCGGGTTCGGCAGGCAATGAACCTGGCAATAAACCAGCAGGAGATACTCGAAGAATACTATGAGGGCCAAGGTGAGTTGCTAAGTTGGCCTTGGTATTCTTGGAAGGCGAACGCAGGCGCTTACATTCCACTCGAGGATTTGCCAACAGAGCCAACGACAGCTGACTCGAGGTGTGGTGTACAGGAGCTTTTTGAATACCATCCAGACAAGGCAAAACAACTTCTAACCGAAGCAGGATATCCAAACGGTTTTAAAACGGAGATAGTGTGTACTGCAGGTCAAGTAGACCTCTTATCGATATGCAAGGAGCAACTTATCAATGTTGGAATTGATATGGACCTTAAGGTTCTAGAATCGGGTGTCTTTAATAGCACTCTTAGGGGTCGCAAGCACGAACAGATGATTGTTACAGGGGGGAAGTTTTATTTCCTGCCATGGTTTTTCTACGAGGTTCGGATAGAGAATTTTGACAACTGTGCTTTCTATGAAAACCCTAAAACTAGGGCTGCTTATGAAGAATGTTCTCAGTATGTTATGAAAGATGCGGATAAGACATGGCAGATACTGAGAGATATCACTCCATTTATGCTCGAGCAATGTGTCATGGGAGTATATCTCCCGATACCATATGCCTACGACATGTGGTGGCCATGGCTTCAGAACTGGTATGGTGCGACACGAATAGGTTATTGGGAGCCGGAAACTACCTCTAGGTATGCCTGGGTAGATGCAAATATGAAGAGATCGATGGGGTACTAAATAGAAGTGGGAATTAATTAAATGAGAGTATAACGTAGTAAAAAGGAGGATAATTGGTATTCATGGAAGGATATTGTGTTAAATGCCGGGCAAAGAAGGATATCAAAGATGCAAAAGCCATTACGATGAAAAACGGAAAGCCTGCTACTCAGGGCGTATGCCCAACTTGTGGGACTAAGATTTTCCGAATAGGCAAAGGTTAGGATTTCTTAACTAATACTTGATTGATGAATGGCTGGATATACACGAAACTGGTATATCCAGCCCTAATTTTACCGAGTGTAATAATTTACGGAAAAGTGACATACAATATCTGGATTTATATTTCACTTTCAATCTAATCTTCTTAATATTGTCCATGTATCATGGATCTATATCCGATGTAGTGTTTATTCAATACCATTTATTATTTCTAGACCACTTCAAACTTACCAAAATTGCCGTATATCAAGTCTGTTTAGCTCCTAAACTTCACCTATTGACTATAAATTTTTCGAACTTCATAATGGTCGAAATATTCGTATACAAGTAATTTTTAATATAATGAGCGAGATTATGGTGATACGAAGTGATAGAAAATCAGTGCGTCCCGACCTTTCTTTCTTTTATCTATCTTTTATCTATTGACATTCCTTCTCTCCTGAACTACACTGTTAATCCCCACATGTAATCATTCCTTATGCATCTCCTAATTTGCCAGGTATAGGAGGTGAATAAATGGTAAAGATGGAGAAAACCCAGATTTTCAAGTGCCCGGTCGAAAAAGCATTCGCATTCATTACAGACATGAATAACCTCGTTCAATGGGAAACCAATATGTCTGATGTTGAGGTACTAACACCGGGAGAGTTTGGTGTCGGTAGCAAGTTCAGTGGGAAAGCCAAGGTAATGGGTATGCGGATGAAGTGGACCGCTGAGGTTACAGGATGGGAGCCGAACAAGAGGTATGCTGAAAAGATTGCTACTGGAAGTTCAGTGATAAACGTACAGTTGCTGTTTGAACCTGTGGAAGAAGGCACTAAACTCACCATGGCACGTGAGATGCAGATGGGTGGACTCTTGAATCTGCTCAGTCCATTCATGATCAACACGGTACGTAAACAATCGGATGAAAGTTTTGAAAACCTGAAAAACATCCTTGAAGCCGATTAATAGAACTAAATCATCTCTTATCGTTATAGGTAATAACCAACACTTATTTTTAAATCTCGAAATATAAAAGGAGGATAATATGCCAGAAGAAGAACAGGTATATCGTAACCTTCAAAAGCATCTAGACAAACAGGCAATCGGATATCCGGCCACTAAATCAGGAGTTGAACTTAAACTCCTTAAACGTATGTTTAATCCGGAAGAGGCACGGCTTGCCACGCACCTGAATTACAAACCACATAACGTAGAAAGTATTTACAGTACAGCCAGAGAAACAGGAATGTCACTCGAGGATACGGAGAAAACACTCGATACAATGATGAAGGCTGGAGTTATCGGGCACATTGAAAGGCAAGGTGTAAGGTATTTTTATAACACGCCATTCGTGGTCGGTATGTATGAAGGGCAGTTGAATAAACTAACTCCGGAATTACTTGACGAAGTAGACGAATACACCAGCACCACAGCTTTCGGGTTGGAGTTCCTAGGTTCGAAACTACCTCAAATGCGTACTATTCCGGTCAGTGAGAGTATTTCGGTGGAGCACCACGTAACAAGCTATGACCATATAACAGAGTTCATCAAAAGTACAGATGGTCCAATTTCGATTATGGAGTGCATTTGCCGCCAAAGCAAAGGTATTAAAGGTACTCCATGTCAACAAACTAGCCGTCTTGAGACCTGCATGGGTTTTGGAGATAGTGCAAAGAATGGTATAGCATCCGGCATAGGAAGAGAGATAACCAAAGAAGAAGCCTTGGATATTATCCGACAAAACGAATCTGATGGACTGGTTCTGCAGCCATCTAACACTCAGAAATTAGAATTCGTTTGCTCCTGCTGCGGATGCTGTTGCGGAATACTGAGCATACAAAAGATGCTGCCCAAACCGCTGGATTTTTGGGCAACCAATTATTTCGCAGAGGTAAATCCGGAAATTTGCACCGCATGCGGTACCTGTGTTGATAGATGCCAGGTAGATGCAATCAGTATCGACGAACGTCTTAATGTTTCTCGAGTAAATCTCATCAGGTGTATCGGGTGTGGGAATTGCGTAACAACCTGCCCCTCAGAAGCTATCAGTCTTATTAAAAAGGATAAAGAGACCGTACCACCGAAGGACTCTGAATCTCTATATGAAATCATCGCTGCTAATAGAAAAGGAATGCTGGGTAAGGTTATGCTTGCCATGCGGCTTATTAAGATGAAGCGGTAAATAGTAGCCCATTGAGTACTTCCTCAGACATTACAGTCATAAATGATATAGGAGTATAAATGGTGGGATTATAAGAGAGTAGAAAGGTTAATTAAACAAGATTTCTGGTTAGCACGGAGTAGCGTATCGGCGTGCCTAAGATAAAAGGAGGGTGAAAATATGCCAACTTATATTTGTCTTTATAAACTTACTGATCAGGGGGTTAAAGGTATAAAAGACGCCCCAAAATGAATTGAAGATGGAATAAAAGCATTTGAAGCTATGGGAGGAAAGGTATTAGGTTTCTACGTTACAATGGGTGAATATGATTACGTTTCTATTGGTGAAGCTCCAAATGACGATGTTGCCATGACCTATTTACTGGCGCTTGGCTCAGGTGGGAATGTTAAAACAACGACACTGAAGGCATTTACTCCGGAAGAGTTTGCCGAAATGGTCAATAAAATTCCTTAGCGTGAGTATATTGTACGATACAACCAACCGACATGCTACTTATTACTTTTAATATTGAACCACTCTGATCAACTGAAGAGATTGGGAAGTAATAAAAGTGCCTTTTTCGATAATATCTTGAAACTAAATGAAATCAAATCGATATACGCATCACTGGATAACAATCCCGATGTTTGTCCATAAGTTCACTGAAATAAAATAAAGATACATTTCGGATCATATCTCGTTTTATATAGAGGCTAAACCTATGTAGCCACCAATGGTTGCGATTGAGAGTTAGATCGTCATATTAATATACGCAGAAAAACATGAAAGTCTTTCACTTAATGCGTTATCCATCACTTATTAGAGCAGGTTTCAACTCTGCCTAACTATCAAATTTCTTGTCGTAGTTCATAATATTACTGCGTTGAAAACCTTGCACCTCAATAAAATGCTGTAATTTTTTATCTCGATCCGGCACAAGTGCACGGATAGTATTGATCCCCTCAGCGTGACAATGATCTAATAAAGAATCAACTAGTCTACTTCCAATACCCTTACCTTGGTAATCGGGATCTGTAACTATTCCTTGTATAATACATACTTCAGTAAAAGGTATCATTAAATATGTCAGGCGTGACATGATGAATCCTACAACTTTATTGTCAATTTCCGCGACAAAATTCAGGTCGAGTGATCCTCCAAACTTACTATCTACAATATCTTGCTCAGTAAGAAGACTATCTTGCTCAGTAAGAATACTATGCCCTTTACTTATTTTTCTATCGAGAGCAAGAACTGCACCAATGTCATTACGATTCATTCGTCGGATATTAAATGTACTCTTCTCGTTCGTACTCACTTTCCCACCTCCCAAAATGAATAAACTTGATATTACTCTAGATATATAATAAATTCAATATCTTAGTTATTTACCTGAAGCAACTTTTTTAAACTCTGAATCTTAAAAGGACTCAATTAGCTTTACGGACGATGTGATGGATATCCGTGGATTCTAACGAGTGAATTTCTTCTCAACATAAACTTGCACCTTCAAGAGCACCCTAAAAATTGTAATATCATATCCTTCCGGATTACTTAACCTATTTCTTTCTAATCTTATCGATCAACCAATTAATCACAAGCGCTATCGGCGTCAATATTATCAAAGAGCCGACTATAATACCAACTAAAAGAAAGAAGTCCATATTTACCTCGAAATACAACATTTTCGAAAAGAATATGGAATCAGCTAGAGGTTGTCATTTCGTGGATTAATGTGATCCGTATAGGCGGTCTAGGCTCAATTCGGTTAAATACGGCTGCCTCTCTACCAACACTCGGTAACGCATTTGCGTCCAACGTCATCGGCATCCTCTGATATAAGAAAAAGGAGATACCGCAATGACGAAAAGTACTACCAAGAACAGAACACTACCTACCAACTCAGGATCGACAAAGGCGCTAGTACCAACACCTATCAATACAATGGACACTAGGCGATACGCCTAAACGCACCTTATTTGAACAGGTAGCGGAAGGAATATGTCCGCATGACGAGGTTACGCTATTACCGCCTGTTCGTACTAAAGGAGTCGGCTACGAAGCCGACTATACGCAATGCGGTCATACCTGGTACATCAACAAGAAAATAAAGACGTGTGGCTGTCTTACCTGTAAAAAAGCTAAACGGAACTCGTCGGAACACGCTGGAAGGCAACGGGAGACGCTGAGAGGTGTGGAAAAGAATGGTGGGCCATTCTGGGTTCGAACCAGAGACCTCAGTCTTATCAGAAGTAATGCACAGCACCAAAAATCACCTCAAAACGATTCTCTGATCAACCATATCGATGTCCGGTATAACGAACAACTTCTTAAAGGTTTAAATAAAACAACAGCCGATTGCTATAAGAGTCTAGTTGTATCTTTATTAGAAGCTTATCCGAATTCCCCCGAATCAGATATCAAGAATTATCTCTATCAAAAACAGCAAGTCGATTTCATGTCCGGTACTATCGCTAACTACATCAAGTCGTTTAGAAGCTTCTTTTCCTATCTGCTGAACAATAATCTTTTCGATCTGGATTACCAGCGATTGAAGATCCCGAAGATCAGATACCGAGAACAATATGTCCCGACTGATGACGAGGTTAAGAAACTATTTCAGGTAGTTGATAATGCCGAAGATCGGTTGATGTAATTATTACTCATTGACTGTGGTCTACGCGTTACCGAACTAGTAACCATCAAACTCAAGAATATCGACTTTTTAAATGCGAGTATTCTGGTTAATGGTAAAGGCGGTAAGTCGCGAACTGTATATCTCTCTGATACGACTGTCAATCATCTAAGACAATACATCAACAAGTCAAACAAGGCTTATTTAAAGGCAATCGCGAAACGAACGATTTATAGCAAAAGAAAGGAATCACTAAGTTCATCGGGTTAATACCGACCGGATTTTTGGACTCAACCAGGGATTTTTACCGATATTCCTTAAAAAACGCACCTGATTACGGTATTCAGGGCACACTATCCCCTTGATCATCCGGTTTCAACTTTGAAAGTGTCTGTTCTATGTTACCAGCGTTCGTATCTCCTTGAGTCTGTCCCTTTCAGCCATCCCTGCTGCGGCTGCCAGCATCACCAGCAGACTGAGTATTGACCTGACCGTGACTTTCGCGATTCCTCTGACTGTTATCCGTCTTAACCCAAGCAAGTCCTTGACCCGACTGTTTACACGTTCTACCGAGGTACGCAGCTTATATAACCTCCTCCATTTCTTACTTTCTCTCGGTACCGGTACATGTCGCCGGGGATCTTCTTTCATCACCGGAAGCTTGAGCACATAACCATATTTGGATGCACTGCACGTGAACCGTGCCAGACATTTGCATTTCCCCACCTTATCCGGACACCGGTATTTCAGATACTTGCCGTCTTTCCCCCAATAAACCATCTCCAACCCGCAATAACAGGTAGGCGTCCCTTGAAGATTGCATATGTCCGGTGATTCCCAGCCTTTGTGCATTACCAGCGGGGTTATCGGAGCCGCATGACACTCATTGAATATCGTCAGGTAATTCGCTTTGCTGTCATATCCTTTATCAGCTATTATTGCCCCGGGATTATTCTCCTCTTTGTCCAGCCCGGCTTTCATCAATAACGGCTTCATCTGATTACCATCATCCTCATTCGCTGGTGTTAACGTGAATGATATCGGCAGTTCATATATCGCCTCTACCACCAGATGCAGCTTATACCCAAACCACCGGTAGGTATCTCTCTTCTTCCCTTTTCTCTCCTCAACTCCTTGTTTTTCAGCCCCTTTCACTCCCCACTGTGCATCTCCATCTGACGGTTTCTTCCGATTCCCGTTTGCGTAGGCTTTTATGTCTGTGCTGTCTACCGCTACCTTCTCGCCAAACCCCGCTCATTCTTTCCGTAACCTGTCCACCAGACTTGCAAAACACTCCTCCAGAAGTGCCTCTTGCTTTACCAGTTTCTTTAAGAATCGACCGAATGCATCTTGCCCAGGTATCTTATCCCTGGCAAATCCGCATATCAGCCGAGTGTCTTTATCCCTCTCCAGCATCCGGATTGTTTCTGCTACCGTATCGCACTGATACAGTATTCCCGCTATCAATGCCGACCACATCCCCCGCACCGGATATCCCTTCCTTCCCGTCCAGTGTTCATCCTCTATTGCCTTCAATAGCTTCTCAATCGGCAAGCTTTCAAGCACCATGGTTAACCGGTTATTCTTTTTTATCCTGATGAACTCTTCAAAATCGAATAGCGGTGATTGTATAATATGCATAGGGTAATTTTTCCTTCCTTATGGTATTTTGAGTTTGTTTTCAAGACTATTTTACCAAATAAGGTTGGGGTAATTACCCTTTTTTGATTCTTTTTTTCAGTATCATTTACCCTGTTTCGCGATTCCCTTTATTTATTCTTTCCAAGAAGATGTGATACGAATAAAGAGTATCTTGATCGATGCGTTATTGCCGATCGTCTTTCAAAATTCTGTAAAATAGCCAAGATAACTCCCATCTCGCCCCACCAGTTGAGACACTATTTTGCGACTCACACACTTTCCAACGGTGCTGACGTGAAAGCGGTTAGCGAAATGCTTGGACACGCTGATGTTGGTATTACTCTAAGAGTTTATCACCATGTGAATGCGAGAGCGATCAGAGAGATGCACCGAGAGTGTAGTCCAATAAGTGCAATCTGATCTTAATAATTTACCAAGAATCTAGCTCGAAGGTTCGCCATGACTAGTTCTATTTCCTGGTCATTCATCTTACGAATAACGATTTCAGCTATTTTCCCTAATAATGGTATCGGTATCGTATATTCAATAGTAAGTGTTACGCGTGTTTGGCTTGATCGCAGTTTCTCATTAAATGTACGAAATGTAAAAGTTATTTTACTACTGATACCACCTTTGGTAGTGACAACAAACCAGTTATTTGGTGCATAATCGGTGAACTTACCCTCACCCTTGAAACGTCTTCCAGCCATTTTATATTCAAATTTTGCTCGATACCCACCATCTGGTAATGGCTGCAAATCAGTTATATCTATTATGCTAGGCCAGAATTCAAGCCAATTGATGGGATTTTCAACATATTTAAAGACTTTTTCTATTGATGTATTTACTATGATCTCTTTATTGATTTTCTCCAACTAATAACTCTCCATCGAATATCAATATTGCAGAACCATGTTTTCGTAAATATTCACCCGCTGCTGATTATCTTAAACTATAAAAATTGGTTCAACTTCTTTATACCACTTATTATTATCAGGTTGTATATGAACAAATACTCCTGAATCAAGTTTAGCAAAATAACCAGTTATTAAGTCCCTGCTATTTCTCCAGATATCGATTATCACTCCTGTTATGTAGACTCCATGTCTGTTTGAATCTCGATATACTATCCTGTCACCAATATTAAAAGTCATTCCTTTAAAACCTCCAAACTTTGCTACTCACCCTTTACTACGGAGAATTAACAATCAATGTTACTCATATCATTTTCTTTTCGAAGTAACATATTCAAATAGATACAATTGTACTTTTGTGTGAGCTCTTTGTCTCTTTACGAATAAACTTTAAGTAATCTTTAGGATAAAATTTCCCAAAGCCGTTATATCATCAAGTTTATTTATTATGAAACTTATGTAATATTGATACTAACCGTCCCTACTGCCACCTATAAGATCGATATATATAGCAGGCTGACACAAGTCATTAAAAACCACGTTTTCTCGCTAGGTCACAATAGTCTCAGTATTCCGGTGCGCGATGATTACTTGTTCGACAGTTCAGTAAATAGCCCCTTTTCAATCCTACGACGGGAGATAACTGCACACCATACCAATCTCAAATTAATAATCAGCGTACATACTCTTTCGAATGAAAGGGGGATGAGTGATACATCGATGGTTTTATCCTAGTGTAGTATGTTATAAAAATTAAAACCACGTTAATAATAATTAGTCCTGCTGTTGCCAATATTTATATATCTATTCTACAACGATAAATAAAGTGAAGCTTTTCTTACTTTTTGTGGGCATATTAAATCCACCATATTCATTAGCAATTGTAGCTTTACCGATACCAACAGCAGTGAATGTCCAAAGTTGAGTTGCTATACTTGGAGTAACTGCATCCTTATATACATAATTCGTCTGTTTTATCACTGATTCATTATCGATGGTGAAGTCTTCATCCCAGGAATAGCCAAGCGCGGCATTTGCATCTAGAGCTATTTTTAGAGATCCGTTCAAAGGAAGGACAACCTCTTTTCCTGAGGATGATTCATCGATATTTATTCTTTTAGGTGATGAATTAGAACAGGCAGACAAAGATAGCAGTATAGAAATAAATATACAGAACAGTAATAGTTTCATTTTATTGTTGTCCTCATAAGCACTTGAGATAATTAAAGTAGTAGTCAATTTTCCAAATTTGCGTTAACACGCGAATCCGGATAAAACGCACTAACCTATACGACTACCGTATCTACAATCGTTATATATTCCAAATCGGCTTAACTCATTAAAAAACCGCCTTCTCGCAGTAGGTCCCGGTAGGTTAAGCATTCCGGTACGCGATCATAATCATTCGATGTTTCGGAAATCAACGCCTTTGCCGATCTTATGACTGAAGGTTATTTTTTGTCCTTATTGGGTAATTCTATTAAACAACTCACTCATTACTTACGAAAACGCATTTCTTATTATCAAGTCGCGTTCATCTCGATACTCAAGATCAGGTTCAATCGATTCTCTTAATGATCATTTTGTTATATCTATCGAAGTCCAGCTAAATAGAATCCACCACCTTTCACCCACTCGTCGTTGAACCTGAGGGTTGCGCTTTCTCCTGATTGAGGTGGTCTCTTAAAGTACCAGTGAAGGAGAGATGGATATGCACCTCGATATGGAAATCCACCAAATTGCGGCTCAATATAGAATATTCCACCTCTTTCCGCTTTATATACAACATAAGCATGCCCAACAAGTGGCGGTTTCTCACTCTGCATAGGTACAGCAACTATTCCAGCCTGAACCCAAACTCTATTCGCTGGGACACCTATGGAGTACCTCATCAGAGCACAAAGCATTATGGAGAAGTCTTCACAATCTCCGTATGTTGAGTTTTCAACATACGGTGTTATTTCCTGACATAGTTGGTCTGAAGATGTCCAGACATCACCTGGAGGATATGGGTCATTTTCGTATCCCATGTGGAAGGCAACCCAGTTGGCTGCTGCTATCACTTTTTCGAATTCAGTCGATCCTGGAAATACAGGATACGAATCGTCAACGATAAACTCGGCTCCATCTCCATCTAATAAAGCTTCACTTATCTCATACCACCCCGAGTACTCAGCCGCATAAGCAATAGAAGTTGGTATTATTAGTGCCGTCATGATCATGATCGCAACAAGAAATAGCATTAATTTTTTCATAGTGTCCCCCCTTGATATATGATTGGATTACCACAAGAAAGTTGTTTTCGTCATTTATTCTTATTTATCGACTACTATCTAAGATGAAAGAAACTCCAACGACTATCATTCTTTTCGTAAATTCTAGTTCTGAGTTTATTAACATGCTTATACGATGGAACTCAAGTGTACATACATCATGCTATAGAGTCAAGACTTATCTTTGTAATACAATTCTTTCTTTCTTTTCTCAGGACGCTTACACTTTCTTGACTTTTCCTGCCCTACTAATTACACTATAACTCCACAAATGAACCAATCTCTTAACCATCTTCCACATTTCAGTAACAGGAGGTGTTATATGGACGACAGGAAAGCAGAAGAAGCAATATATAGGAACCTTCAAAAACATCTTGACAGCAAAACACTCGGTTATCCGACTACTAAATCGGGTGCCGAAATCAGACTCTTGAAACATATTTTTTCTCCAGAGGAAGCACGACTCGCCATGCACCTGAGTTATAAACCACTCACCCCTAGTCAGGTACACGAGACGTCTAGTGTGATGGGGCTGTCACTCGAAGGCACGGAGAAAATGCTGAACGCGATGATGAAGAACGGAAGTATCGGGCGCCTTGAAAGGAATGGTACCAATTATTATTATGTTCTGCCATTAGTGGTCGGTATGTATGAAGGGCAACTGAATAGACTTACTCAGGAGTTCATTAAAGACGTAAATGAGTATGCCTCTACCAGTGCTTTTGGATTGAGTTTTTTGGGTTCGGAACTGCCCCAGATGCGTACTATCCCAGTTGGTGAAAGCATCACGGTCAAACACAATGTAACCGGGTACGACCATGTAACAGAACTCATTAAAACCACGGAAGGTCCTATCGGGATAATGGAATGCATCTGTCGGAAGAATAAGAGCATGACAGGTGAACTGTGCAAGCAGACTAGCCGACTGGAGACATGTATGACTCTGGGCGATTGGGCTAAAAATTTCATAATGTCAGGGACGGCAAGGGAGATCAGTAGGGATCAAGCCCTAGATATTCTCCACCAAAACGTTGCTGAAGGACTGGTCCTGCAGCCATCCAACTCCCAGAAGATAGAATTTATCTGTTCCTGTTGTGGATGCTGCTGTGGTATGTTGGGTATACAAAAAATGTTGCCCAAACCGGTGGAATTCTGGGCAGCCAATTACCACTCGGAGGTAAATCCTGAAACCTGCACTGGCTGCGGTATCTGCGTGGATATATGCCAGGTAGGTGCTGTCAGTATTAAGAAATCCGGTGGCATTGCCCGTATAGACCTTAACCGCTGCATAGGGTGCGGTAATTGCGTGATAAACTGCCCTTCAGAGGCTAACAGCCTTATTAAGAATGAGAAGGAAACAGTTCCGCCGGTTAATATAGAATCTCTTTTTGAAATCAATGCGGTTGATAAAAAAGGAATGCTGGGCAAGATAAAGCTTATTACCAAGCTCGTGAGAATGAAAAGGTAAACAAACTGGGCAAGCAGGCGATCACACTCAGGTAGATAGATATTTTCTGACCACATAAAACGATGTATTATGTAACTGGCAAAGCTGCACATACCTATAATTACATAGACTGTAGAAAAACCTATTACGAATCATTTCAAGGTCTAGTTTAAGTAACTGAGCTTGAGGCCATGGTATTTTCGTACAAATTGATGGAACATACATAGATGATTATATAAGTAATCATAAAGGCATGTGTGGAACTTAATTTAAGCATTACAAACTTTGGAGTAATTTCTACCAGTATTTCATAAAACTGTCGTTTACCTGTTTCACCTGTGAAAGGGCTTGGCAGTCATTGGGATTTGATGATAGTGTCCTGATATGTTTAAAAAAATCCTCAATTTGTTCTTTATTATATCCGATCGATGAAAGACCGCAGGCAAGCTGTTCGCCAGCGGGAAAACAAGTAGATTCAGAGACATTCTGGGCGATTCTATACATGGCTTCTATTGCCTGTTCGCTTGTCATAGTGTTATGTTTCCAGGAAAGTCCTGCTCCATTAAGTCCATATTCCTCCAAATGTGTGTAGACTCTTGTGTTTGGAGTTAGAAAAAATATGAAGCTGGTGAACGTATTTGGAGCTGCTTCATTAATTACTTCAGCAGTCTCTTTTACAGTCTCTTCAGTTTCTCCAGGGAATCCAACAACTATATTGAAGTTGGTTATTATGCCTACTTCTCTGGCTGCCTTGGCTACCTGAACTGCATTTTCACGCGAATATCCTCTGCCCATCTTACGAAGTACCTGTGTTGAACCCGCCTCCAGTCCGATATCAAGAGCTATACAACCAGCTCGTTTCATTTTTTCAAGCAACGATTGACTTAGATTTTCTATACGGGCATAGCTGGACCAGTTTATCTTGGTATTATTGCTTATCAATTGAGTGTATATATCATCACAAAGTTTCTCACATCTATCGGTTGGTGCTGAAAAACAAGAATCGGTAAATCGATAGGTCGTGATACCTAATTCTTCTGCATTATAAAGTAGTTCTTCTATTACCGACGTACTACTACGGTATCTTACCGGCTTTCCCCAATAAGTTACTTCAGAACAATATACACAGTTGTAAGGACAACCACGGCTTGTTTCTATCGGTAACACAGGGACTCTTTCAGTACAAGGAATTCCCATTAATTCCCATTCAGGTAATGGCAAATTATCAAAGCTTAAAGGCACTCTCAGTGTTGTTTCCACTATCCTGTCTTTTTCACGAAAGGCAATACCCTGAACTGAGTGAGGATTACCCTTACTGCAGTGAGTGTTAATCAGTTCCAGAAAAATCTGTTCTCCTTCTCCTCGAACAATATAATCGATTTCTGGCACCTCTCTAAGCAAAATTTCGGGTGAAATCGACCAGCTTATCGGTCCTCCGAGGATAATTATCGCTGACGGATTCTCCTTTCTCACAATAGCGGAAATTTCTATCACATTCTTTATTCCCAGGAATGTTGATGATATTCCAATGATATCACTATCGAAAGACTTCACCTCATCGAAATAGAAATCCATAACCTTTGCCTGAATATCATGCTTTCGAAGATAACTCGCTAACGCTACAGGACCAACAGAGGGTAGGGAATATTGGAAAGAGTCTTTATTTGACAGAGATAGTAGCAGAGTTAATGGGCTGTAAATAGTACCCATTTGTTCCAATTCAGTTAGTGTAGTCGGAGCGAATCCACCGATGATAAGAACATCTATCGGTCTTTTATCGGAACTATTCATTCCATGACTCCTTTTTACTACCTCTCAATAGGTAGTGAGAAACAAAAGATATTGCCTTTGTTACCATTGTTCTCGATCCATATCTTGCCATTATGGAGTTCTACTAACTTTTTACAGATAGAAAGACCGAGCCCTAATCCGGGTACTTGAGAAAATTCGGAATCATTTTCGACCCGGTAGTACGGCTGGAATAATTTTTCTTTTTCCTCATCAGAAATAGGTTTTGCACTATCTTCCACTTTGAATACTATATCGTTTTCAGATATTTCAGAACGTAAAATAATATTGCCGCCAATCGGAGAATATTTGCTTGCGTTCGAAAGCAGATTCATCACTATCTCTTCCATCTTTTCTATATCGGCTGAAATTGTTGGGAGAGAATCGGGCAGGGATAATTCAAAAACCTGGTTTCGTTCCTGAAACAGAAATGAGAACTGAGAAGCTATGTTCCTGCAAAACGATACGGGATCCAAAGGTTCCAACTCCAATTTGAGTTTTCCTATCTCCACCCTAGCGTATGTCAGGAGCTCAGTAACCCTCCTGTTCATTAGCGACGCGCTTCTGTTTATATTACTGGATAACTTCTCGACCTGTTCAGAATTGATCATTGACAACTGAGTATTTAACAATTCCGAGGAAGATATAACTGAAGTTAAAGGCGTCTTGAGTTCATGGGCGATATTGTGAAGAAATTCCGTTTTTTGTTTATCCTGTTCTTCTAGTTCCGCTCTCATGGACTTTTCCAGGTTGTAGAGCCGGGCATTTTCCAGTTCGGTGGCTATCTGATCGGCAACAGTAAGAAGGAGTCCTTTATCGCTCTCAGAATATTCCTGTCCGGATAACTTCTCACTTAAGATGATTATAGCAATTACTTCTCCCTGTCTGGTTTTAACTGGGATAAATAACCGGGTATGTATCCTTTTTAACTCCTCCCTTTCTTTTAAAGTAAGAGGTTCCAATTGCGGGATTATGGACAAGTCCTGAAATTCAAGAAGCCCTTCATTATGAGCCATCCATACTACTAAAGGATTACGTTTATCCAGACTCAACTCAGTTTCCTGAGTTGATGATATCAATATAAAATCCCCTGATTTGGAGGGAAGGAAAAGAAAAACCCCTGAACTTTGTAAGGCATATTCTATCAGCTTGACCAGTGAGTGGCTGATCTGATTGAGGTCAGTAATGTCATGAGTTTCACGAGCAAAATTATGAAGCGCCTTAAGGACATCATATCTACCACGATAAAACCATCTGTTAACTTTGTCTTGGATTTTAATCCACAATGGTCGAAGAGCAAGAGTCAATACGAGAAGCAAAATGATATTAGCCCATATTGGGATAGTTTGTTGAGCGATGTTATAAACTAAAACTATTACACCGACATAAATGAAAGTGACTATAGCACTTACGATAAGATAAGCAAATCCTTTCCGGATCACGATATTAATATCGAGTAAATGATATCTGACAATAGCTATAGTAGTAAGAAGGCAAAAAATCATATTGCCAATGACAGCTCCGCGAAAAATGGTTATGCCGAATATGGTAATAATGTCCATTAAACCACCCAGCATTGAAAGGCTTAGCCCGATAATGATGTAGGTGGTTCTGTTTCTAATTTCTGGGGATAGGGATGTCCTTGCGAGTTTTATTAAGATCACAAAGGCGAATACTAACATAACATAGCCGAACAAACCAAATACCGGCATTAATGGTCCAGGATTGGCGGAGTATCCATCTGTTGCCATTCGCATTCCACTTACCACTAAGCTTGTTCTGGAGATCAATGCAAAAAGAATGCAAACAGCATATGCTGATGGAATAAACCACTTGTTGATATTAATATCAGAAAAGCGAACGGAAAAATGATAAAAAAGGACGGATGCTAACGGTGCGAGGAGAATAATAATTTTTTCCCATGAATATGCTTCCTCAATAGTTGGACTGGAACGCATTAGGTAAATGAGTAATCCCCAAAAGGTCAGGGCAAGAAGATAAAAAGAAAAAAGTCGGTGAACCGAACTCTTCAGGTGCTTTCTCAGTACTATCGGGATTAAAAGAAGGCTTAATCCTGCTTGTAGTAATGGCATTAATAAGAAAGAGGACAATTTCACTCCTTATTTTTGGCTTTCACTACAACGGAGTAATTCTTGGAGAACGTTTTCTGACGCATTCATGTGTGGGGGTTTGGTATGGGCAAGATCAACTCCAGCATTCTGCTGTGCTCTGTAATAACGCTGGAAAGTGCCATCACTTAGAATCGAAACTTCGAGGACTTTTACACCAAGAACATTTTCCAGATCTTTATAATCTTTGTCAATTAAAAGCAACTCGTTGTGAACCAGGTTCTCTATTTCCCCTTTTCCGACCTTTTCCTTAGGCTCAATATATAAATGAAGAACCGAGTGTTCGCCAATGTATTCCTTCCTTATTAACCAGTCCTCATATTTTATTTTTGTGTTATTAACCGCATACCATATCGTCTTTTCATCTAACCGGGTAAACCCACCAAGATCAATGAGGTCATCTGCCCGGCTATCAAAAACTAACTGTGGAATTTTGATACCTGTCTCTTTATCTTCCAAAGCTACGATTTTAATGAGGTCACCTATTCTATATCTCAGAAAAGGCATACCATAGAAATTTGTGATGACGAGTTCGTAACGTTTTCCAACTTCGACCTCGTTTAGTAGAACGGTGGATGGCTGATAATTATTATTACTTCGGTTCTTGAGCCATTCTTCTTCTGGTATGAACTCAAGAAAACTGAAGAAAGGAATAAAAGTCATCCATTTCTTATTCCAGGCTGTAGTTGCTATAAGCCCCATCTCAGTACCACCATAAATTTCCAGCGGCTCTTTTCCCCAATAGTAAACGAGCTGATCTCTATAGATTTCGGTGTCCATACCATAACAGATTAAACCTTTTAAAGGCCATAGGTCTTTAGGCAATAGTGACCTTTTTTCTATTTTACTTTTCAAGAAGGCGAGAAAAAGGCGGGATAATATCTTAGGGTGCAGCAACTGCCACGACATTGCAATCTGTCCTGAGTTTTCAGTAAAGCGCTCACCCATTTTTACAAGAACCGTTGTTAAGGAGCCAAGCACATCCACTCCGCTACGTAAGGCTAATTTGAAGCTATCTGCAACCTTTTTCTCAAAAGGTTCGTTTTCATATTTCTCAATCGGGGGAATCATGACAAGTGGTAAATGTCTGAGGAGGGCGAAAGTGCCAACTCCTGAATAATATGGTCTGGATGGTAAATTCTGCATCAAACGGGTGCTTTTCCCGATACGAACTTCTCCTTCTTTTGAAGCACAGGCTAAGATAAGCGTTGCTACACCAATCCTCCCAATCCAGTCAATTGCCCTTTCCGTGTAGGGTACCCACTTTGGTTTTCCACCTCTACCAGAGGTACGAGCCCAACAATCAGGTTTCTGAGAAAGAACATCTTCTTGTTGATTGCTGAGGTAGGATGCATAATCATCATAACTGGTTAATGGTACCAATTCACGAAACTGCTTTGTAGTTCCGGGCATAGCTCCCATCATTATCTTTTTCCCCAAATAACTCTGTGCTACTAACTCAATTTCTTCATTGAGTAGACGATCTTGAATCTCCATAAACTCATTAACAGAAAGAGAGAGAAAACCGCAATACCTCTTCCATAATATAGCTTCGGTATTTTTTTGCCAGACTTCATTATTAAACATGATTTGCTCTGATTTTTTCTTTCGTAAATTCTACACTGCATTACAAGGCATTAATCCTGAGAAAAGCTAAGTGGCTCTGTCTGAAAATTTTTGTTTATTTTTATTCTGCGTTATAAGCACAGGAGATGTTTAATGCGTCATACAATGTTGGAGTATTTAGAATTCGTCTTTACTATCTCGTAGTTTACTTAGCCCTAGGTAAATCTTTATAGATGACGATAATATATCATCAATGAGTCAATAAGTCAATTTAATATTTTTATATACAATGGGAAGCAGTTGGTGGAAATCACAGGACATAATCCATCAATCAAAATAAAATTAGCAAAACAAGACAGGGATCGCAAACCTATTTTGGTATCGATACCACTACCATTGGCAGTAGAGAAGGCAGTATGGATATTAAAAAACAATATAACACGGGAATTGATGCAAATATTCCAGTTCTTGAAATAAGTGTATTGGGATCGTGATGGACTATTCTCGGGCGGATATTTTGTATCGGCAGTGGGAATGAAAGAATAAGTGATAAAAGCCGACATAGAAAGACAGGGGCAGAAAGATACAGGGCAAACGAAGTTTAAAATAGACTAATACTCCGTCTGTAAGGGTGTGAGAAGTCTATAAAGGAAAATAATCGACATCTTGGAAAATTCTAGCAAAGAAATTACTGATTACATTGTGCTGTTTGATGCAGGATAATTAATTCGTATCAAACTAGATTACCCAAATTGGTATAAATTGGAGGGGTGTTTTTATGCTTGAAGATGGGTCATATATATGTAATGCTTGATCGATCTTCGGACTTGTGTCGAGTGTATATGTAACACCATTGGTATTATTATCGTAATAATAATGTAAATGATTGAGTTAGGGAGGATTACAGGGATGAAATTTAATGTCGGTGACAAGATAATATATGAAGATGTAGATCTAAACTTGTTTAAAGGTGAAATCGTTGATATCTGGAGAAATGATGACGAAGAAACAACTGCCTACTTTGTTGTAACTGATTCGGGATTATATATTCACTTTAAACCGAGTAGCCTGGAGTGGTGTAGTTTAGATGAATCAGTTCCTGGACCTCGAGAATATGCTTCCAATTACCTAGAATTCGAGTAACCTAGCTAGGCAATATACCAAGGATTACTTGAAACATTGTATCTTTCACTCATTTAAAATTCTACTTTTTCCTACCAATTTGTGCCACAATACTACCTTTTTTATTGATTATTTTACGAAGTATTTTATGAATAATGTGGATGTAGGATTTATGGAAAAGATTGAACGTAGAGCCAGCCTGTAGGTTGAGGTGTGGGTAAAATGATTATGCGATAGAAAGTAAATACCGTCAGATAGTGGAGCAATATAGTCATATATACGCTATACGAAGATATAAATATTATTTGTATGTTTCTTTATCATTATAGACTATCATAACGTGTTGAAAATCGATTTCCAAAGATAAATTGATTTCACCCTACTTTGAGCGCACTCCCTCCGTCGACCAGCAATGAAACACCGGTAATAAAGCCGGCCTCATCCGAGGCAAGAAACAGCGCCGCGTTCGCTACATCCCATGCAGTGCCCATTTTATGTTTCAAAGGTACACGGGCATCCCTTTCTGCGGCAACTTCGGCGCGACTTTTTCCGAATACTCTTGCTCGGGTATCCACTGCCATCGGGGTATCCATTATTCCAGGCAGAATGCAATTGGCGCGGATGCCGTACTCGGCATTGCGTATTGCCAGCTGGTGCATGAAAGCGACCATTCCGGCTTTGGATGCTTTATATGCCACATAAGGGTAATCCTCGTAAACCGCCAGCGAACCGATCATGAGGATGATACCAGCCTGTTGTTTTCTCATCACCGGCACAACCTGTTTACAGGCCATGATAGCACCGCGAAGATTGATGCTGAATACACGGTCGAAAGTTTCCTCAGTAAATTCCAGCAATTCCGTATCGCCACCTCCAAGGCTGACACCTACGTTATAATGAAGAATATCGATTTTCCCCCACTGTCTGACCGCTTCTTCAACGGCTGCTTTTAATGTAGCTTCTTTTGTAACATCGGCTTCGAAGGCGAAATGTTCGCCTTGTTTCTGTTCCAGCATTGCGACCGTTTCCTCGGCAGACTTGAGATCGCGGTCTACCGCCATTATCCGCGCCCCTTCCCGGGCAAACCGTATCGCTGTGGCGCGACCGTTGCCGATACCTTCTCCCGGACTCTGCCCGGCGCCGATTATTATTGCTGTCTTTCCATCTAATCGCATTTCCATCTCTCCTCTGCAATTACTGGTTCGTGCGGATGAAATTTCATTTTGTTTTGTTTACAGTGATTAGGCTCCCTCGAAAAATTTACGCGGGGCGTCTACGAGAATACTGCCGATAACCTTTTCTGAAACTCCCATTTCACGCAACATCGGGAATACCACTTTCTTGATATACAGGTAATCATAAAGATTGGTCTTCTTTCTCTTTTCAGTAGAACCAATTATAGAATCACTCGCGACGTATCGAGCCAGCGACCAGTCATGAGAGGTTCCCAGTCTATCTTTATATCCGGCATCGATCAATGCCTTGAGAGTCTTCGTTCTTGCCAGCGGGCTGACACCTTCTCCGGGATACCGATCCATTCCCAGGTAGCAACCTTGTTCCAGCATCCAGAAAAGGTATTCTATATCGGTAGTATCGTTCGAATGATCCATCTTTACACGGTTGAGAGGAACGCCCTCTTCTTTCAGGATGGCTATCTGTCTTCTGCCGACCTGACCTGGAGAGTAAGAGTGAATCATTATCGGAATGCCGGTCTCATGGTGGGCTCGAGCTACCGCCCTCAGTACCTTTTCCTCTTCGGGCAATACCCCTGCCTTATCTGACGCGGCTTTTAATATTCCTGCTTTAATGTTTGTTCCCGCGATTCCCTCACGTATCTCGCGAATGAATCCCTTCGCCAGCTTGTCGATAGATACTCCACTCAGAAAGCGTGGTTTCTCTGTCCACCAGCCGGTGCAGCAGATAATATTGACGCCGCTTCTGCGCGATGCTTCAGTCAGCACGTTCACGTCCCGGCCGAGGTCCAGTGTAGTGGCGTCAACAATAGTGTCGATACCACCAGCTTTCGCTTCTTTCAGTTTCCTGACTATAATACTCATATATCCTCGGTCGAGTACTTCCGGATAATTCTGAGGAATTCCTGTGGACGAACTGAGGATGTGTTCATGAATCAGAGTAGTCCCCATTCTGGAGGTATCGAGTGGTCCGAGTACTGAATTAATTGTCGTCATTTTTTATCACCTTTCGTCGGTAATACAGCAATTCAGAATATTGTTCGTTTAAAAGTTACGCCTTGTCAGCAGTGCTCCTCCGTCCACCGGCAGAACGGTTCCGGTAATCCATGTCGCTTCGTCGCTGTTGAGGAATACCGCCGCCCAGCCGATATCCCAGCCTGTACCCTCCGTTTGAAGGGGAGTTGATTGCCAGCGTTTCTCGCGTGTTTTCTCATCCATTCCCTCGGCAACCATCGGCGTATAGACCATGCCAGGAGCAATACAATTTACACGGATGTTATTTTTACCGTAGGAAGATGCCAGTGTCTTCGTCAATGCGATAACGCCGCCTTTGGAGGTAGAATAGGCATCCATGTTATTCGGTCTCAGGGCTGCAACGGATGAAACATTGGTAATGGAGCCACTTCCATTGGCAATCATCCGCGGGATAGCAGCACGGCACATCAGCACCATACTCTTCAGGTTAAGGTTCATTACCCTGTCCCACTCATCGATCTCAACATCAAGTATACCGCCAGGGCTGTCAATGCCGACGTTATTATGGAGTATATCCAGTTTTCCATAGCGTTCGACTGCTGTGTTTACTATCTTCAGGCAGTCTTCGTTTGAGGTTACATCACCGGTAAAAACGCTGGCTTCGCCACCTTCGGTCACAATCATATCCAGCGTTTCATTCACCCTGGCAGGAAAGAGATCTACCAGCAGTACTTTCGCGCCTTCTCTCGCAAGCAGCACCGCCGCAGCTTTGCCATTACCGATTCCCGCTCCACGCGAACCGGCGCCGGTCACTATTGCCACTTTTCCTTCGAGTCGTGGTTTTCTTTCTGCCATTTATTCCTCCTTACTCATCTTTGAAAAAGGAGACGTTTTTAAATATCAGTCAAGCGTCACAAAGATGGATTTTCTTGGTTGATTATTAACAGCACGGCTGATGTGTCCTCTGCCAGTGGTATCTTCCGCCAGCAGAATGTCACCTGGTCCGAGTATCCGGCTTGACCCGTCACCTGTAATGATCTCAACGGACCCTTCGAGGTTGATTACGAACTGGCGTCGCGGCGCATTGTGAAAGTCCAGGTCGTAATCACTCCCGGTCTCTCTAAAGATGATACCCGTTGCTTTCACAAGTTCCGATCGTTGTTCGGAATTATCTTCACTACCTAGGAAGATATCCATGTCTTCAAAATGGGATTCCCCGTCCTTACCGGTGTATATTCGTGTTACTTTCATATCATCATCCTCTTCTAAAACAAGTAATACGTTAGTGTACACTATGCCGGATAACTTTATCTGCATAGAGAACGGTAAAGGTCTCACATACTAGTTAATTGTATACTCCTATGCTATCTTTCTCGACGCCCTAAATACTCTTCTTTCAGCAGTTTCTTGTCCGGTTTACCGATATTGGTCAACGGAATTTCATCGATTAATTCAACTCTTTCCGGAAGTTGAAGAACCGATGCACCTTTATCTTTTAAAAATTCGGTGATGTCTGATAGTGAAATGGCGATACTTCCTTCCGTCTTTATGTATGCACACACCCTCTCCCCAAATTCTTCATCAGGTATACCAATAACAGCGACATCTTCCACTTTCGGATGGTTCCGAATCATTTCTTCGATATCGGTCGGGCTGATGTTTTCTCCCCCGCGTATGATAATATCTTTTGATCTGCCCGTTATCCTGAAATACCCCTTTTCATCTATCGATGCTCGATCTCCGGTGATAAAATAACCATTCCTGGTAAATGCCTTTTCATTTTCCTCAGGATTATTAAGATAGCCGAAAAAAATGCTTGGCCCTTTGACTACCAGTTCGCCTTCGGTGTTTATTGGAAGATCCTTTCCTTCATCATCAACTATCCTGTAATCGTCGTAAGGGCAGCAGGGCTTCCCGACGGAATTTAGAATTATGTTTTGGTCGTCATCCAGCCGGGTGGTACAGCCTGTACCTTCGGACATCCCGAAAGCAGTGATATATATGTTGCCCATCCTGTTATGGACGGCACGAATTACATCGGGAGGAGTTTTCGCACCACCTACATATAAGGCTCTCAGCGAACGTAAATCGTATTTATCCAAGTTAGAAAAATTGACCAACCTTGAAAGTAATGTCGGTACCAGTGGAGCACAGGTAACCTTTTCTTTCCGGACAGTATCACAGAAGTCTTCCGGCTTGGTAGAATCCAGGAATACCAGTTTCCCACCGGTAAGTATCGTTCCATTCATTGCGGCTAGTCCAAGATTATGTTCCAAAGGTACCGAGAGAAGGCAAATATCGTCTTTCCCCTGATCCCGCGCTTCTGTTCTATACCAGGCATCACAAATAGCGCTGTTATGAGTACGCGGGACTGCCTTTGGGAGACCGGTTGTGCCACCTGTAGGCATAATAAATGCCACGTCCGATGGTTCGGGTCTTTTTACCGGGATCTGATGTAGTCGATTGAGTGTTGTACCGTTCAGGAGTTTTTCGAATGAAACGTAAGAGTTGTTTTCTTTTCCTCGCACAATGATGATGTGTTTTAACGTAGGATTGGATTTTAAGACTTGATCTATGACAGGTATATAATCGGTATTATGATATTTCTCCGGAAGTATCCAAGCTTTTGCCCTCGTAATGCGGCTAAAATGGTCAATTTCTCTGAAACCGTGCCTTGGTAGCGTCAGCACAGCCGGCGCACCGATTTTCTGTAAAGCGTAAAAGCTGAAAAGAAACTCTGCCCAGTTCGGCAATTGTAGCAACACGCAATCGTCTTTTTCTATTCCAAGATCAACCAGATTTTCTGCCAGCCTGTCAATCGTTTGACACAATTGTGTGTAGGTAAGTCTCAACTCTTTGTCTACCAGCGCTTCTTTATCCGGATATTCACCAGCAGCCTCATCCAGCACATCACAGAACGTTACGTTCCGCCACCAGCCGTTGGCGATATAGCGTTCTTCATCTTCTCTATTCGGTCCGATAAACCCTTTCAGTGACAATTTAATATCTCCGTGCTTAATCTCCTCATCATCCGGATAAAGCAGTATTCTGGCATTATAAAGGAAAATCGGTTTCTTTTAAATTCCAAAGCTAATCGGTATTACGTAGCTTTGGGCATGATATGACTAACATATCGATATGTATTTCACAACCTATTTTAGAAAGTTGGATTTCAAAAATGACATTTTTTATAATATGTCGAAAGTAATTATCCTTGGTTAAAGGAGGTAGATGTGAAAACGAACGGTAATACAATACTGATTACCGGAGGTGCTACCGGTATCGGATTAGCTTTTGCTGAAAAACTTGTTGAATATGGTAATAAGGTGATCATTTGTGGTCGAAGGGAAGAAAAATTAAAAGAAGCCCAAAATAAGTTTCCTAAAATAAAGACCAAGGTGTGTGATGTTTCCAGTCAAACTGACCGTGAAATCCTGTATGAATGGGTAAAGAAAGAACACCCGGATTTAAATATTCTGGTTAACAATGCAGGAGTGCAAAGACCAATAAACTTTAAAGAGGGAATCAAAGCTCTTACCTCCGGTGATAGTGAAATTGAAACAAATTTCACTGCTCCAATATATCTAACTGCCTTATTTATACCTCTTTTGCTGGAACAGGAAGAGGCAGCGATAATAAATGTTTCATCCGGATTACGATCCAGGGCAATTGCACGAATACCTGTGTATTGTGCTACCAAAGCAGGACTTCATTCTTTTACTGAATCACTGAGAGAACAATTAAGGGACACTCGGATAAAAGTATTTGAAGTAGTACCCCCAAGGGTGGCGACTTCTCTAGGTAGAGAGCCCGACGTTATTTCCGGAGGTATACCTCCGTCTGATATGGCAGATGCTCTACTTCTGGGGATAAAAAACGATGGATTCGAGATAATAGTGAGTCAAGCTAATCCCAGATTTCCATAAACACAGGTAACTTTTGCTTAAGTGTGACATTATACGCTGCGAACTTATCGCAACCATGCAAGTTATACTTGCACTTAGTCGTCCCGATAATCAACAATAGATTCGAATAGTATCATAAAGCTATACGCATGACGAAAAAAACTTCACGGTGTATACCCTAGGTTAACACTTAAGCCCAAAGATAAGCAGTAATAGAAATTATGTGCTTAGTTTCTATTACTTCACTATCAAGTAAATTATCTAACCCCATGTAAACATGGACATAAGCATCAAATAAAGAATATGTTGCCCCATTGCCCAATAAACAGTCCCGTCACGCTGCGCCTGTCCTCCCCAGACTAATCCGCCTATAAAGGTAACGATCATCACACCAATTACTCCGGCTATCGGTGCTTCGATAAGTACTAAGGGTAAATGCCATAAAGAAAACAGGATCGCGTGTATTATCAGTGCAAGAAAGCGTCTTCCCTTAAGCACACGCATGCAATAGGGTAGTAAAGTATTGCGGAAATAGAATTCTTGAGATATCCCCCCTAGTATAGCTATGAGAAACATATCTAACGGGTTAAATCCTATCCATTCACCTGTTACCAGTATTGGGATCAATACTACGAAAAAGACGCAAAGTAAAAGCGCGCCTTTTAAAGAAAGTCGAGCTTTAGTTAAGAATAATTCCCGGGGTGTATATCCGTTGAAAAGCAAAATGGTTATGCCAATAATTCCAGGTATGAATTCAAGGAATGTACCAACAATCTCATTCACCTGGATTGTATATATAACCGTATAAAATGCGTAGGCGACTAGAAGAATAAATCCAGTAATATAGTTATTCCTCATGTGAGTTATTATACCACGATAGCTATCTCATTTTGATGCTGAGTATCTTGACTTGATGATTAATACTCCAGTTTGTATTCGATACAATGAATTCGCATGAAAATCATAATTTAGGAATATTTACGCTTGCACTTATTAATGGTAATTTAATAGACGGGACGGAGCGGTGGTAATTCAGAAGCAATGGAGAGAGTCATCGAGTATCATACAATAATGGTCACCATCACTGCCGACGATATTATTCCATTGACACGGAAAACTTATACAGATCCACTGGAAGTGGGAGAATACCTGATGGCCATTGATATTGGAGAAGATATCATAGCACACCGATTTTCCGGATAACAAGTTGTTCTGTCAGCTTTCCAGATTTTCTAAAGCACTTTATCCAGGAGATCAGAGAATCAAACTGCTTCCTGCTCTTTGAAATGCCCGATATCTTCCCATGAATAACCGAGTTCCAGTAAGATTTCCTCGGTATGTTGCCCGAGTTGAGGAGCAGGGAGTCTAAGACCCGGCGGTGTCTCACTGAAATTCCAGGGAAAGCCGACCGTCTTGATTTTCCCGTATGTCGGGTGATCGTAGTCTACAATATATTCATTCTCTATTATCTGCGGATCCGAGAGCAGGTCGGGCAGCGTCTGAATTCGCGTACAGATAAGCTTGTGTTCTTTAAGTATATCCAGCCATTCATCCTGGGTCCTGGTAGCGAATATTTCATCAAGTTTCTTTATCAACTCCTGTGAATTTTCGTCCTTGCTTCTTACCTCGATATCACGGAATCTTGGATCCTTCTCAAGTTCCTCGATACCGAGTGCCTTGCAGAAGGAGGACCAGTACCTATCTGCCGCCAGCATTGCCAGTGCGATCCATTTCTCGTCACTGCACCGGTAATAGTTCCATAAAGGATTTCCCATATTTGTCCGGTTACGCCTCGGCATCACCATACCGGAATGAGCCATGCTGTTCACCGGCAGCCTTTCCAACCCGGCAACCATGCTTCCCAGGAGTGAAGTATCTACCATCTGACCTTTGCCTGTCCTTTCCCGGACGAACAAAGCCGCCAGGATTGCCTGGACAAGCATGATTCCGGCAGTAGTATCCGCAAAACCGGAGATGAATATTGCCGGCGGATCATCCGGTCCGCCGGTCTGGTACGCCATACCCGAACGAGCGATCGCAGCGAAATCCATTGCCTGGTCTTCACTGTCGGCGCCTTTCAATCCCCACGGACTGGCATATGCATATATTATCCTTTCATTGTATTTTTTTACCGTTTCGTAATCGACGCCAAGTTGCCCGGCTACGTTTTTCCTCCAGTTATTCAGCATTATGTCGGCAGTTCCGACTAACTTATAGAACACTTCTCTGCCACTCTCTTTTTTCAGATCGACCGTCATACCACGCTTATTGCGGTTCCAGGCTTCGAAGTGGCTGCCACCTGTCTGAATGCGGCTTGCGGCGCCGGCAAGTATCTCAATTCCACGACCCATCTCGCCCGTGACGGGTGGTTCAACCTTTATTACATCAGCTCCAAGGTCTCCAAGCAACGCTCCGGCGGTAGGTCCCAGCTGGACAACTCCGCAATCTATTACTCTTATTCCATCCAAAGGTCCGGACATGACGCACCTCCGTCAAACATATAACATTGGTTATTGAGTGTAGTTTAGTGAGAATTGAATGTCAATAATGTATGGAGTGGGTAATAGCTTTGATTAATAGGTAAAAGTATTTTTTACCGGTTTATTCGTTACTGTAAATTTGACTAGCAGCACGCGTGATGCTATATTTGGCTTCATGGATGAAATCAATAATGAAAAGCTGCGACAGGAACGCGAAGATTATAAGGTATTTAATCAAAATGGTAGTAATGACTACTGGGCATACACCATATGCGGTGGATGCTATTGCGTATGCGGAGCGAAAGTAAGGGTAGTTGACGGACAACCGGTAGCTATAGAGGGGATTCCTGAAAGTGATCTTGGTGGACAGGGTGGTCTCTGCGGAAAAGGCGTGGCTACTATCATGGACTATCATGATCCGAACCGGGTGAATTACCCGGTCAAGAGGACCAATCCTAAAAAAGGAATTGGAGAAGATCCTGGCTGGCAGAGAATCTCATGGGATGAAGCCCTTGATACGATCGCAGAAAAGCTTAGAAAAATCAGGGAAACGGATCCCAGGCAGCTTATCTGGGGATTTACCCCAAGTCCTGGAACCACATTTAAGGCTACCGTTCTTGTTTCGCCATTCTTCGTTTCTTTCGGCACGCTGAATAGAGCAGCCGGGGGCGTCGGTACTGCCTGCGGTGCGGTAGCTCATCACGTTGGCGCTCTGGTGCATGCAGCATGGGATATACTCCCTGATTATAAATATTGCAACTATGTGCTAAGGTGCGGAGGAAACGAAGGAGTAGCTGGTGGCCGATCCCTGGCTACCGCTATCCGGCTGGGTGCAGAGGCCAGGGAACGCGGCATGAAAATGATCGTTATGGACCCGGTCGGATATATCTCTGGGAGCAAAGCGGATGAATGGATACCGATTCTTCCCGGTACCGACCTGGCGGTTTTCCTGGCAATGGCAAACCTTATCGTTAACGAGATAGGGATATATGATGTCGAATTCATCAGGTCGAGGACGAACGGTCCTTACCTTGCCGGATCCGACAGAAAGTTTGTCAGAGATGAAGAAACCGGACATCCGTTAATCTGGGATGAACAGGACAATATCGCCAAACCTTACGATGATCCAACTCTTACTCATCCATCCCTGGAAGGCGAATATACCGTTAATGGAGTAAAATGTCAGCCTGCATTTAATCTTCTGAAAGAACACCTTAAACAGTACAAGCCAGTATGGGCAGCTGAAATTAGCACCGTTTCTGAAGAGACGATAAGGAGACTGTCTAGGGAACTGGTCGAAGAAGCCAGAATAGGCAGTACGATAGAGATAAACGGTCAGCAGGTGCCGTACAGACCTGCCTGCGTCGTCGGATATAAGGGTTTGAATACGCACACCAACGGTCTCCATCAATATGCTGCTATGACCCTGATAAACTCACTATTAGGGAATCAGGATGTTTGCGGCGGTATAGTTGGTTCGGGAACAGTGAGGGGTTTCGGACATCCCGATACGGGACGTCCCAGTTTTCAACCGTACGCAAGTTATGATGGAATGCTGACTCCAGGGGTCTGGTTCTCCAAAGCCCCCTGGCCACCACCGGAACCATCGGGGCCTGGGCTATTAAACTTTACTGATATATTTCCCCACGCTGGAAGGAATCCTTATCCGTATTGTGAAGATTGGGACGAGATATGGACCAATGCAGGAAGGCCATACGAACCCCAGACGCTGGGACTTTACGGTGCCAACACTGTAATGAGTGCCGGCAATCCCAAACCAGCTGAGAAATTCCTTAAAAAAGTACCTTTCATCTTCTCAATTAATACAGTCCATAACGAAACTACAGAAGGATTTGCCGATATTGTGCTGCCCGAATGTCATTTCCTCGAAAACCTTGATCCAAGTGCATCACAAGGATACTTCTTCAATTATCCCATTGGCATGGATAAATGGAGTTTTCACGTGGGCATGCCAGTCTGTGAACCGAAATACGAGAGACGATGTACGACGGATATACTCTTTGACCTTGCTGAAAGAGTTGGTATAAGAGAGCAATACAACGCCTTCCTTGAAAACTGGTTTTCGAATAAGCTGATGAAATGGGAACAGACTGATACTCCACCTACCAGCTTTGACATTATTAAACCAGGAGAAAATATCAGAACTTACGAATTCGTCGATCGGTCATTGAAGTTCTATTTCGGCGAAGAACGCGGCCTTGAATGGTTCATAGAAAACGGGGTGATGACATGGGACAAGAAACCGGAAGAGTGTTACTGGAGGTATCATGTCGATGCCAGGATTCCTGTATATTATGAGATTCATGAACACGACCGTGAAAAAGTGAAGCAAAGAGCGGAGAAAATCGGTTTACATATGGAATGGGAGCAGTATACCGCCCTTCTCAGCTATTTCCCGGCAAAATTCTATACTGATGTAGATCCTGACTCTGAATATAATCTTGTCGGCGTTTCTACCCGTGATGTCCTGCATACCCAGCGTTTTTCAGCGGAAAATCCATATGTAGATGAACTCAGCCAGATCAACCCCTATACTTACAATATCGTTATGCATGAAGAAGCAGGTAAAGAAAGAGGTATTGCTGATGGCGATACGGTCTGCCTGGAAAATTTCCGTGGGAATAAAGCTACTGGTCGAGTAAAACTTTCAAGACTCATCCATCGCCACGCGGTAGCGGTGGTAGGACTTGGCGGATGGGCAAAAGGCCGTCCCGTTGCCTACGGTAAAGGAACAAACTTTAATGAGTTACTCGTCGCTGATCATAATCATATCGATCCTCTCTGCGGTGCTTTCGAAATATGCGTAAAAGTAAAAGCGTACAAGGTGGATTCTGAACAATGAGATACGGCATGGTCATAAACCTGCACAAGTGTGTCGGTTGTTACAGCTGCGTTATTAAGTGTAAGCAGGAACATTTCCTTCCTCCGGATATGACCTGGGGAAAACTGATGATTGCGGAAACGGGCACGTATCCGGACGTCATTAAACACGCCTATCCCGTGCTGTGCAACCATTGTCAGGAGCCTGCCTGCCTGGAATCCTGTCCGACCGGCGCAACCCAACAACGTGAGGACGGTATTGTCTGGATAGACCAGGAAAAATGTACAGGCTGTAAGAACTGCGTCGATGCTTGTCCTTACCAGATCCGCACTTTTTTCTCGGATCGACGAGATTACTTCCATAACCAGGGATCAACCGAGTATGAAAAACTGGCCGAAAAACTGTATCCACTTAAAAACGATATAGTTATCAAGTGTGATTTTTGTATGGACAGAATCGACGAGGGTATTAAGAAAGGTTTGAAGCCGGGCGTGGACCGTGATGCAACACCAGCCTGCGTGAATATTTGCCCTGCAAAGGCAAGGTACTTCGGCGATCTGGATGATCCAGAAAGCGAAGTATCGAAGCTGATTAAGGAGAAAGACGCAGTTCAACTGCATCCCGGATTTGGTACCGAACCGTCAGTATACTACATCTATTCGGATGTTATGCCGGAAGACAGACTCATTTCTCTCACTTCTTATCCGGGCTCTGCAAAATATTCAATGTCCCTGTTCCTGATGACAGCCAAACAGGTACATCAGGATGAGAATAACGGGAGTCCCGAGCTGGTAGACTCCGAAACGGTAGAAGCTAAAGAAAGTTAGATCCGAGATCTGCTACTACCATGCTTAAGCATTCTGGTGGGTCAATTTTCTCCAATTACCGGTTATACTCCCATCGAAATCAAAGGATTCACCTTCAGAAAGTTTATTCGCTGCTTGGTAGGTTATCTGACGGCAAGCATCGATATCCTGCTTCAGGTTAGCAAGATATTCCTCGTTATGCTGCTTTACATCGTCGGGTATACCGGACTCAAGGCGAGTCATGAAGTCTTCCTCCGAATCATTGTACAACCTCTCACCACCCCCAAGCATCTGTGATGCCATCATTACTTCGGCGATCCGCAGTGAGTGAGTCAGTGGTGCCCAGCCGGTATCCGTTTTTCCGATAATGTTGTCAGGACCGACTTTAACATTACTGAGAATCACTTCGCACTGATTATCTCCGGCAATCGTAGTAAGTTGGGTTGTTTTTAAACCCGGAGTGTTTGCATCGACGAAAAATAGCGTAATCCCGTCTTCCGATTTGTTGCCTGATTGCTTTCTGGCGGGAACGAGAAAATAATCGGCAATACCTGCATTGTGGACGAATAATTTGACGCCGTTGAGCAGGTAATCTTCACCATCAACCGTAGACGAAATGGTAATATCTTCAGGATTTAGTTCCGTTCCTTCCAGGCCCGGGTCAGACGCTCCCAGAACAGCGGCAATTATCATTTCACCTTCTATCAGCTTTGGTAAGATGTCAGACTTTTGACTATCGCTGCCGGCTTCAAGAATTGTCAATCCACCGAGAATAATTGTTGAGGTATATGGACTTGCGAACGCAGCCCTGCCAAACTCTTCATAAAGAACAGCAAGGTCGACCAGGCTCATTTCACTGCCGCCGTACTGTTCGGGGAAAACCAGTCCCAGCCATCCCAGTCCGGTTATTTTCTTCCATAAGTCCGGAGAATAACCCAATCTGCTTGTTTCCACTTCAGCAATAATATCTTCGGTACATTCTTTTTCAAGGAAATCACGGGCCGACGCTCTCAGCATCTCTTGCTCTTCAGTGAAACTTACGTCCATATCAACTCCAGTTATCGATTTTTATCCAACTATTATACAATCCAGCCTCAAACACATCAAATGGTATCCACGTTTTTATCGGCGTATAAAATTGACGGGTAGTAGTTACATCTATACAATAAGCTACAAATATTAATGACTAAATTTGAAAGGAGGTCCTGACAATTGGATTCACTCGAAGGTATCAGAGTACTTGATTTATCCCGTTTTCAGGCATGTCCTCTTTGCGGTATGGTACTTGCCGACATGGGTGCCGAGGTGATCAGGATTGAGGAACCGAGAGGAGCAGCGGATCGAACCTGGGGGCAACTTGGTCCGGATGGAGAAACACTTTTATACAAAGTAATCGGGCGCAGCAAGAAATGTGCCACATTAAAGATTAATACTCCTGCCGGAAGAGAAATATTCCACGAATTGGTAAAAAAATCCGATGTGATTCTCCACAATTACACTCCGGGCGCTCCTATTGCCGCTGAAGTCGATTATAACCTGCTTAAAGGAATCAACGAGGGTATCATATTGGCAGCCCTTTCCGGCTATGGCCAGGATGGCCCTGATGCTCAGAGACCAGGTTTTGACGGTACAGCACAGGCCAGGTCGGGTGGCATGGTGCTGACAGGATTTCCGGGCAATAATCCTATAAAAACAGGTATTCCTTTTATCGATGTGACTGCCGGGCTTTTTACCACCGTTGGGGTACTCAATGCCCTTTACCACAGGGAAAAAACGGGTAAAGGACAAACTATCGATGTATCGTTATATGATACGGCAACGTTTGTTTCTCAGTCGATGGGTACGTTGCTACTTTACCACTTTTATGGTGAGATACGAAAGCAGATTGGCAACCGTGGCTTTCACTCATACAACACCTGTCTTGAAGCTAAAAACGGCTGGGTAGTTCTCTCGATAGTTACCAACAGTATCTGGAAGCGATTTACCGAGAAAATAGGTAAACCGGAAATGGCTGATGATCCCAGGTTTGGAAGCGATATGGATCGTTTTCATAATGCGGATTCTATTAATGAAGTAGTCGGTAAATGGGTCGCAGAACACACGGTAAAGGAACTCGTGAAACTTTGTGAAGAAGCACGTGTACCTTGCGAACCGGTACAAACGATCGACCAGTTATTGACTGATCCTCAGGTACACGCGCGGGAAATGGTGCAGCAGGTTGATTTCCCAGGACTGGGTGAAATCCCCATACCCGGATTTCCTGTGAAGATGTCCCTGACGCCGGGCAGTATCAGAAGCCACGCACCCGGACTCGGTGAACATAATGATTATGTATATAAGGAACTCCTGAACCTTAGCAATGATAAGATAGCATCTCTAAAAGAAGAGGGTATAATCTAGTAGAAGACCTAAAGAGAGCGAAGGTGTAGATAATGATTATAGACATGTTCTGCCACATATTGACTCCAAAATACAAAGAGGAATTTTACAGGATTACTCCTGATAATTTTTACCTGAAGAACGTCATCGATAGTCTTCCAACACTCTTTGACCTTGAACACAGATTCAGAATTATGGATAAATATGAAGACCTGGCACATGTATTGACGCTTGGTTTACCTCCTGTCGAAGCTATAGCCACCGGAAAAAAAGCCATTGAACTGGCAAGACTGGCAAATGATGAAATGGCTGAACTTGTCCAAAAATACCCGGACAAGTTCCCGGCTGCGGCAGCTTCATTGCCGATGGATAATGTCGATGCTGCCCTTGAAGAAATAGACAGGGCAATAAATGGATTGAATCTTAAAGGCATACAGCTACTTACTCCTGTGATCGACAAACCTCTCGACCTTCCGGAGTATATACCAATATATGAGAAGATGTCGGAGTATGATCTGCCGATATGGATTCATCCTACACGTTCCGCCGATTATCCGGACTACCAATCAGAGTCCAGATCACGGTATATGATATTCAGTAACCTTGGCTGGCCATATGAGACCGCTACTTTTATGACACGAATGGTATTCAGTGGTATCCTTGAAAAATTCCCTAATCTGAAGATAATAACTCATCACTGTGGTGGAATGATACCGTTCCTGGAGCGAAGGATGGAAGGCTCCTACGACCATGCTGTCATCCTGCGGGGAGCGAAATACACTAAAGATCTGTCGAAACCGCATATAGATTACTTTAAAATGTTTTATTACGATACTGCCATTTACGGAAATACGCCGGGCTTGATGTGCGGTTATGAATTCTGCGGTGTCGACCAGATGGTATTCGCGACCGATTTTCCTTTCGACAGCGAGTATGGAGACCGGTATACTCGCGAGACCATACACTCTGTTGAAGAGATGCCGATAAGCGATGAAGATAAGTATAAGATATTCGAAGGCAACGCCAGGCGACTGCTCCATCTGTAGATATTCTGGTGCTTAATACAGATTATGCTTGTAACTTTAACTTCGTCAGGGCTTCAATGAGGTTGAAACGCTCATCAACTATTTGTTGTATGTGATCTATATCTTCTTCTTTCAGATGATTGAAGCGACCCATCGTTTTTGTGAATTCTTCTATCGGCAGCCTGTTTTCAGGTTTGTAGTTAAGTTTATATTCCCCGTTTTCACATTCCCAGAGAGGGAAATAGTTAGTCTCTACTGCCATTCTGCTTATTTCAACTGAACTATCCTCAGGGGCTCTCCATCCTGTGTAGCAAGGTGAAAACAGGTGCAGATATGCCATCCCGTCTTTGACCTTCTTTGCCTTTTCCAGCTTTAAAGCGTAGTCTTCGAGATGACTGAGAGTAGCTGTAGCAGTATAGGGAATGCCATGATCAGCCATTATCAGAGGCATATATTTTGAGTTATTTCTCTTTCCTGCCCTGTACGCTCCGACCGGTGAGGTAAATGTCCACGCTGCAAAAGGAGTTGTACCGGAACTCTGAATGCCAGTTGCCATATAAGCCTCGTTGTCGATACAGATATAGATTATATTCTCTCCTCGCTCAGCTGCTCCAGACAGTCCCGCAAAGCCAACATCAGCGGTAGCTCCATCACCGACCATTACCACGCACATGATATCCTGACCGGTTTTCTGGTAGTAACGTTTTGCTCCAGCCGCGGTAGATGTCGGATTAGTCATCAATGCAAAATAACACGGGACTCGAGCGCTAGCCTGCATCCCGATACCTTGTGTTATCCTCGAACAACAACCGGGAGTACCGAAAAACACGACATTATCTCCCAGGATCTTTCCTGTTATCCGGGACATAGTTTCGATAGGGCATCCGGAACACAAGCCGACACCCGAGGTAAATAAGTCTTCGGTGATGAAATGACTTCGCACGTTTTCGTTATCGCTTACAAGTTTAAGGACTTCATACGGGCAGGCTTTCACGCATTCCGGGTCTCCATTGCACATCTCGCATTTGAATGCAATCTGACTGCTCTCGTCCAGGTACATATTGCCGTAGGTGCATGCATCTACACAGCTTCCGCAGCCAATACAGTCGTCACTCATAACGCGGACGATACCGTCTTCTTCACTTTTTACAATCGCGTCCGATGGGCATGCTTCCATGCATAGCGGTTGAGAACACTGATAACAGGTTATATTTCTTGATCTGGCAACTTTGTGAACGTCATCAGCCTTTATAACCGAGCTAGCTACTCCGGCCCTCGCCGCACAGGCATCTTCACAGGCAGTGCAATCGGGTGGGCAGTCCCTTCTTTTCACCAGTGTGTCGTAAAATCTCGTCATCTATATATTCCCTTTCCGGTTATACTAATCAACGTAAAAGATTATTTTACTCGATATTAAGCCATGTAATTTCCTGGTGTGGTTTGCCTTCGGCGGCTAGTTGAGTGATATCGACAGCTCGTTCGACCATCTCGATACTGCAGTCAGTACCGCCGATACCAGCTATGAAACCAGTTACCGGTATATTCTCGGGCAAGTCTTGTATTGCCGCCTTTATCTCGAAAAAGTTGACGCCGGATTGCCATCCGAATATTACATTCCTGTCAACAATCCCGACGGCTTTCTTACCTCCTAAAACCGAAAGTAATCTTTCTCTAGGGTATGGTCTGAAAAGCCTTATTCTTACTGCGCCGATTTTCTCACCTTTTTCACGTCTGCTGTCGACAACGTCCTTGATAGCTCCTGTCTGACTGCCCATACTGACCATTACTATTTCGGCATCTTCAGTTCGGTACTCTTCTATCTGTCCGCCGTAACTTCTGCCGAAACCTTCCTGAAATTCCTTTTCGATATTTTCAAGTTTTGTCTTGGTCTTTTGATGAGCAACCGCATGTTTATGACGCCATTCTGCGAATAATTCCTCCCTGGTGTTCGTGGGTACTGTTAGCGGATCTTCCAGGCATAGTTTAGGACGATCGTATTGAGCTAAAGGAGCAAGAAATGCGTCAACATCTTCCTCATATGGCAACTCCACTCGCTCTGTCAGGTAAGACAGGTAGTAACCGTCGAAACAAACATTAACCGGCAGCAGTATTTCCGGATCTTCCGCCAGCCGGTATGCCATTATCATCGTATCCAGGATTTCCTGTACTCCTTCGCACACAATCTGGATCCATCCGGCATCTCTTACCGTGACAAAATCTTGGTGCGAAGAGACAACGCCATCAGGAGCCGCATTTTCTCTTGTAGAAAGAGCCATCACTACAGGTAGTCTATTTCCGGCAGTTTTTAAATAGGCTTCGTACATATATCCGAGTCCCTGCGACGCAGTACCGATAAAAGTTCGAGCGCCTGCAGATGAAGCACCAATACAGTAGCTGAGGGCATTGATTTCACCGTCTGCCGCGACCAGTTCCGCATTCAGTCGACCATCGGCAACATACTGCCAGATTGCTTCAACCATCGGTGTCATCGGAGTAATAGGGACACAGGAAACCAGATCTGGTTTACATAACAATACGCCATAAGCACAGGCCCTGTTGCCATCGAATACTCTGACTTGTTCAACTCTCGGGGTAATCTTGGTTACCATACCTACTTATTCTCCTCTCTCACCATCATGATGGCTTCGTTAGGACATTCTTTGGCACAAAGTCCACAGCCCTTGCAGTAAGACAGATCGACGTCGCAGTATGTACCCTTATCCTGTACAGAACCGACAGGGCACTGCAGATAACAGATGCCGCAGTGTCCGCAAATGGCTGTATTAAACACAGGCCTTACAGCCCGCCAGTCTGCGGTAGGGTAGGCAAATAAGACAGGCTTTGCCGAAGCCCACGGTCCTTCATATTCAGACTTGTAGTGTACCATCAATCCCCTCCGAATCGTTTAACTTTCGTTTCTTCAAAGCCCCTCTGGGCACACCTGATATTACTCTTGAGAAGTCTTTCACTGAAAGAATTTTTAAACACTTCCAGTATTGTATCTAGTTCAGCCCATCCCGTTGTATACAGCAGGGCTCCTATTAATACCGTATTTGTGATAGGACGACCGATCTCCTCCAGGGCAATGCCGGTAGCATCTACTGTGGCAAGTACCTCCGTATTTTCGTGAGGTTTTTCTTTGGGCATATCTGGTAAATTCATAACTACAATACCCCCGGGTTTGAGCCCTTTAAGGGCGTCTGGAGTTCGTGCAAGAAGGGGGTCAGTGACTATACAACAATCGGGATAATAAATCTGGGATCTTAACCTTATCGGTTTATCGTCAAAACGCAGAAAAACATTGACTGGCGCACCTCGCCTTTCTCCACCGAACATGGGAAAGCAGGTGGCATATTTCCCTTCTTTAACCAAGGCGGCAGCAAGCATTTCTGCAGATGAATAAGCACCTTGGCCACCTCTGCCTAACATTCTCACTTCAATCATTTTCGAGTTGTAGCCTCCTTATCGTGTCAGCAGAATCTATGCAATTCACTATTAACGCAAGAATCAGTCCTTAGTATATAGCATCTTGAGAGATATTTCTAATGTATCAGATTGGTTTGATACCGCAGTTGTTGGTGATTATTGAGTGTAAATTAGGCAGGAAATGAATGTCAATATGCACTCAAAACGGACAAAGAGAAAGGAGGTGGAGGAATTCCTCCACCTCCTTAATAAATAGCTTTGAGCTACAGAGAAAAAATAATTTTTCCCTCTAATATCCCATCGATTTCTTGAGATCCTGGTCAAGCCATATATAGGTCGGCCAGTAGTTAGCGCTTCCAACGCCAAATCCTAGATATATTTCTCCCGTGTAGTTCTTCACCCATGGCCACCAGAAATTGAAGGAAGGCGCCACCGGCCTTGGAAGAGCAAATGCCTGCTCGAGGAAATATGGCATCAGGTCTTTTACCAGCTTCATCGCAGCCTTCTGGTCAGTGACCATAACCTTTCGAACTTCTTCAAATGTTTTATTGACGAGAGGATCATCAACACAACTTACGTTAGTAATTCCGGTTCCCGTGAAATCTCCGGCATCGAAGAACGTCCCGACAGGGGATAGCCCGAGTGCTCCGATTGCTTTGTGGTTTTTGGTTGCTAGTGTGCCTGCCAGGGCACCCATTTCCATGACGTTAAGTTCCAGCTCAACGCCAACTTTACTCCACATATCTGCAAGCACCGAGTAGAAATCGGCTTCACCCGAGGTTAGTATTGCTTCTGTCCTGAATCCATTAGGATGTCCTGCGTCAGCAAGGAGTTGCCTTGCTTTTTCAGGATTGTATGTGTATATCTCCCTGACATTCTCCGGGCACATCGGGTCATCGAGACCGAGATACAGGTCGGCATATGAGGGATGATAGACAAATGGCCATGTCATGATCTGTCCCAGACCACCGTTTAGAGTATCTCGTATCATTTCCAGGTCTGTTGCCATGATTAATGCCTGTCGTACGCGGACGTCGGTGAAAGGCTCTCTGTCGACCCGCCATTTAATATGCCAGCCGCCCTCTGCAGGCATTTCAGCCTCTAGGAGATCCGGAGCCATTTTCCGATGGGTGATTGCCGTTTCCCAGCCGACCAGGTACATCTGGTCAACTTTTCCCGTTCTTATTGCGGCTTCCCTTGTGGATTGATCGGGAATGATAAACCATTTTAGGTGATCAAGATAAGGTAGCTCATCGCCCATTCCTGGTCCTGCTGGATTCTTCTGCCAGTAGTTCGGATTTCTGTCGAAAGTAACAGCGCTGCCGGCAACGTAGTCCACAAGCATAAAAGGTCCAGGTCCGACCGAATTTCTCCAGTCAACCAGGTTACCGTACCTGTCAATCACTTCTTTGGGTATAGGGCGACCCCATATACCCAGACGGCTAATAGCAGAAGTGAGAGCATCCGCTGGCACCTTGACAGTAACTTCCCATTCTCCTGTCTTTGTAATCTGAGCATCCCTGAGGGCTGGAGCCGCTGCATGAGTGTAGCTGTTGGGATTTCGAACGATCTGGTCGAGAGTGTAAACAACATCGTCAGCAGTTATTTCACGTCCGTTAGCCAGTCGGCTGGCTTCGCTGTCCGGATTAAGCGCAAAGTGGATTCCCGGACGGATGTGATAGATCAGCGTTCCCTCGTTCGTTTCAAAATTAGCCGACCATTCCCAGCTTTCGGCAATGAAACCTGCTTTATTAGCAAATACATCCTCACTCATCCTCCAGTCTGTTTCACCGGTACCAGCCGGCCCTTTTGCCCAATCGCCTGCCCACAGCGGATCATTCGTAACACCGATGGTAGGCTGGGGAACAGGAGATCCTTTATAACACAGTTCGAAACTTGTTATATCGCCACCAAAGGCTAAATGAAGCGTACCACCGTATCTCGGCTGGTCGGATGGTAAATCCGGTTTTTCTTTATCATCCTCATCAGTATCAAGTTTGGTTTCCGATTCCGTTATTCTCACAACATCATCGGTATCGTCATCTGTGGTTGTTTTTTCGGTGGTTTCATCACCGCAAGAAGCTAATATCAGGGATATAACCATGAGACAACTTAACAATATCCAGATTATTTTCTTCATAACAAATAACCTTCCTCTAGAATCTAGAATATGGTAATAGAAAAATATACTAAACAACTTATTACGGGCATCAGGAGTTTCAGCGGATACTGATTCCTGATGCCCTTAAACAATCATTTATCAAAATACCTCGTATTCCATGAGATTAACGATGTGCCATGTAATCCAATCATGAAACTAATAACCCATCGCTTCTTTTAGCTCTTCATCAACCCAGATGTAATTACGATAAAGGTGTGTTGAAATATGCCCAAAATTCGTTTCACCTCTATAATTCTGTACCCAGGGCCACCACATCCAGTAAAGATTCCTGATCGGCAACCAGACTCCCCAGGCATTGTCCAGTATATGCGGCACAACTTCCTTTACCGCCTGTCTAACTTTTTCGTCATCTTTACAGAGATATTGCTGGACGGTATTATAGGCTACTCTTGACTCATCACTTCCCCATGAACAGGGACAGCTGGCACTTTCGGGGCGGACGTTATGCATGTTTGGGAAACCGTACGGATAGGTATCTGCCATTATCATCTCGGAGAACGTCCTTCCCTTCTTCATACCAAAATGAGCACCGAAATCAAAAACCTTGATTTCCATATCAACACCGACGGCAAGGAAGTATTCTCTGATGATTGACAGAAGGTCTACTTCTGCCGGGTTTGCTGCCATTTCAGTTTTGAAACCGTTAGGATAGCCAGCATCTGCAAGAAGTTGTTTTGCTTTATCCGGATTATAGGTAAACAACTCCTGGACAGATTCGGGCATTTCCTCGAGGGGTACATAGACATCTGACATTGACTGACTGGGAACGAAAGGATAACCCAGCATAGCTCCGTGCCCCTTGTAGTAATCTTCGAGTATCTCTGCCTGATTTACTGCCAGGTTGAGAGCTCTTCTTACCCTGAGATCATTGAAAGGCAAATCCTTATCCAGTCTCCCGCAAGGAAATGTAGGTATCCATGGCAATGTGGGAGTGTAATTTAAATCAGGATTCTGTTCTGTGAACAATTGCCAGTCTTCGACACTGACATTAGCCAACATGTCCGTTTTTCCGGTCCTGAATGCTGCTTGCTGGGAAGAGGAATCAGAGATTATCAGTAACTTCACTTTATCCATATAGGGTACCGGATTTTCAGGATGTACCGGGTCGTTCGACCAGTAGTCGGGATTTTTAGAGTAGGTGAGGGAACTTGAAGTAACGTAATCTGTCAGCATAAATCCGCCTGTCCCTACTACATTCTCCCAGTCATTCATGTCACCGTACATTTCAACCACTTCCCGAGGTAACATCTGTATATACCAGCCGTTATACAGGAGCAGAAGTCCCTGTACTTCAGGCGGAACTTTGCATTCAACCGTATATTTATCAAGCGCTTCTACGGATATCAATCTTTGTCCGGGTGGGTTAGACGCCTGAGGCCAGCACTTGGGATTAGCCCACTCTCTTTCAAGACTCCAGACAGCATCCTCGGCAGTAAATTCTCTGCCGTTCATCGGTGCTTTGTTCCACCAGTGAACTCCCGGTCTGATATGAAAGATGATGGTCTCATCATCGGGCATCTCATAACTCTCAGCTAAAGCACCTCGCATGTAACTCATACTCTGCATATGACCCAGTTGCCAGTCAAGTTCACCAGTCCCGGCAGGTCCTTTACTCCAGTCGCCTATTATTAACGGCTCATTCATGATTCGGGTTTCGGTTATCATAATAGATTGCATTATCCCCGCATCGAATCCCTGGGGATCCCCGCCCAATGCAATCAAGGTGCCGCCGTATTTTGGTTCACTGGGATCACGCATTCCTGGTTGTTGCACGGTTTCAGTTATCTTTTCACCTGTTTCAGTTTCAGTAATTATTACTTTGTCATCGCCTTCGTCTTCTATTACCTTTTCGGTAGTTTCAGACTCGCAAGAAATAACCAAAAGAGACAAGATCAATAGTAGACTTATTATTGGAACTGATAATTTTTTCATACCTGTAACTCCTATTCGGGTTTCAAACTACTTGTGAATATACTGGATAAAAAGCAAAAAGCACGGGAAAATGTTTACATAACATTCGCTGTGCTTTTTCTGTCACTACAATCACCTCCTTTCGAGAAGGTGCGGTATAGTAGATGAGAATGGGCTTAGGAGAAATGCATTCTACCTAATTGCCATAACAATGTCAATAGAAAAAAGGAAAATGTACGACTATTTTACTTGTTGGATCATATTAATCTTTAATTAAACCAGGATATTACT
>DUFA01000132.1 GCA_011191975.1 Dehalococcoidia bacterium | reverse complement strand
TGGGCTGTTCGCCCATTAAAGCGGCACGCGAGCTGGGTTCAGACCGTCGTGAGACAGGTCGGTCTCTATCCGTCGTGGGCGTCCGGAGATTTGAGGGGAGCTCCCTCTAGTACGAGAGGATTGAGGGGGACAGACCTCTGGTGTTCCAGTTGTTCCGCCAGGGGCATAGCTGGGTAGCTAAGTCTGGTCAGGATAAGCGCTGAAAGCATCTAAGTGCGAAGCCTACCTCAAGATTAGATCTCCCATCCCGGTTTCGACCGGGAGTAAGACCGCAAGAAGACTACTTGTTTAATAGGCGGCGAGTGGAAGAGCAGTAATGTTTTTAGCTTAGCCGTACTAATGGTCGAGGGCTTGACCTGCTTTAAATTTGGCAATATTCTTTATTCAATTGTTAATCAACCAGGAGGAGCTGAGAAGCTCCTCTTTTTGTTTTCGGTTTTTTATAAGTGAATTTCTTATTCTTCATTTACAAAATCGGATTTATACACTAGAAGCTTAGATGTGTTTTCGGTATACTCTTCATAGTGGAGCAATAACAATGAAATATGATTTCGACCATATCTGGGACAGGAAGAACACCGATTCTGCCAAGTGGGGCAGTCTTGGGAGGGTATTCGGCAGTGATGATGTGATACCGATGTGGGTTGCTGACATGGATTTTCCGGTGGCTCAGCCTATACTTGAAGCCCTCAGGGAAAGGGCGGAACACCCCTTTTATGGATATACCTTCCCTGATGCAGGCGTAACAGGATCGGTCGTGGAAAGGATGCGGAAAAAGTTCAACTGGGAGATCGATCCTGAATGGGTTGTCTATACGCCGGGCGTTATCCCTGCGTTGAATGTTGCGGTAAGGGCAGTCTCACATCCCGGTGATGGGATCGTACTCCAGGAGCCTGCCTATTTTCCGTTTTTTTCAGTAGTAAATTCATCCGGCTGCCATATAGAAAACAACCAGGTGAAACCAGTCGGGAACCGGTACGAAATGGACTATGATAACCTGGAAACTAAATTCTCTGTACAGCCCGGTGCACGTGGTCCAAACCGGAATAAAGCGATCATTTTCTGTAATCCTCATAATCCAATTGGCAGACTCTGGACACGTGATGAAGTTGCCAGGATGGGAGAAATCGTCATCGGCAATGGCGGCGTGGTGATAGCGGATGAGATACACTGTGAAATTCTTATGAAAGGATATAAACATACTCCCTTCGCATCTATTTCGGAAGAATTTACGCAGAATTCCATTACCTGCATGTCACCCAGCAAGACATTCAATCTCCCTGGACTGGAAATATCCTCGATCATCATACCGAACAAGAAACTCCGCGATGAGTTTACCAGCACACGGGCTGGAATACTACCGAATCCAAATCTTTTCGGTTATGTAGCACTTGAGGCTGGATACCGGTATGGCGATGAATGGCTTGAACAGGTCTTGGACTACCTTCAGGGAAACTTGAATCTTGTGAAGGCTTTTATCGAGGAGAGAATTCCGCAAATAAAAGTAACGGAACATCAGGGTACCTATTTACTCTGGTTGGATTTCCGGGCACTCGGACTCGATAATGAGTCATTGAGAACATTTATGAGAGAAAAAGCAAAAGTCGGTTTGAATGACGGCTATACCTTCGGAGAGTCCGGCAGCGGATTTCAGAGAATGAATATCGCCTGTCCCCGTTCTATTCTTGAAGAAGCCTTAATAAGGATAGAGACTGCTGTGAATTCTCTATAAAAAATCATCGGATTAGGTGTATTAAGGTGTCATCTCATTACAAAGATACATTTAAAGGTACCGCCTGGTATTATGCCCGCTTTCGAGAAGGGTATCCTGAAGAGTTTTTCGAGTTGCTGAGGAGTAAATTCAGTCTTTCGGAAAATGACCGGATTCTGGACCTGGGCTGCGGCACAGGACAGATAGCTATTCCAATGGCGGGAATGGTTAAGGAAGTGGTTGCCATGGACCCGGAACCGGCAATGGTTGCTGAAGGTAAAGAGCAGGCAGTAGCGAGTGGAGTTAGCAATATCAAATGGATAGAGGGCGGTTCGGAAGATTTGCCGTTATTAAAAAATAAATTAGGCGAGTTTAAGCTGGTGACGATTGGTACTGCCTTTCACTGGATGGACAGAGAAAAGACGCTTGACAAACTGCATGAGATAATTTCCGATGATGGTGGCATTGCTATAGCATGGAACACCAGTATCTGGACGTATCGGTCATACGAATGGTTGACAACAGTCAGGGAACTGATAAGGAAGTATCTTGGCGAAGAGAGACGGGCGGGTTCTGGTACCTATAAAGTGGCGCCGATAAAGCACGAATTAATCATTACCGCATCATCATTCACTAAGACAGAAACATGGAAGCAACACCGGGTGCGATCTTTTACACCAGATGAATTAATCGGCAAGCTTTACTCTACCTCGATGGCAAATCCGTCTGTTCTGGGAGACAAGAAGGACGCTTTCGAGAGTGAATTACGCCAAGACCTGGCACGACTGGAATCACCGGGCGGATTCAGGAGCGAAGGTGATACAGAGGCGATTCTTGCCTGGAAATAGTACAATTACACCGGTTTCCGGGCGACGAGTAGAGTGTACACCATGAGTGACGTTACATCGTGCTTTGTCTGGTATCCAAGGTAGATTTCGTCTATACTGACATAATCCTGTTGTGGAGAAGCGAGAATATGAAAGAAATATTCGAGAAAATATGGGAAACGGCGTTACCGTACCAGGACCAGAGAAATGATGATGGTCATGCCAGGATTACGCTGAAATACGCGAAAGAACTGGTAAAAATGGAAGACGGGAATGAAGATATCGTGATACCGGCGATTATGCTGCATGATGTCGGATACAGTCAGATACCTCGTGAGAGACGAATGCTGATTTTCGACAAAGATGCCAAGAAAGAAGACAGGGAAGCGGTAAGAGATGAACACCAGGCAGAGAGTGTAAAACTGGGAGAAAAAATTCTAAAGGAACTGCATTATCCTTCCGAACTCATACCCGAGATCCTCGAGATAATCTCCCAGCACGATACGAGAAAAGGATTTATTTCCAGGGAAGAAGGGTTGGTTAGAGATGCTGATAAGCTTTGGAGGTTTTCGCCTGAAGGTTTCAAGGTAGATACGAATCGAAGCAAGTCCGTGCTGGAGGAGCGGTGTAAACGACTGGAAAAAGACCTGAAAGATTCAAACTATATTTACTCGAAATCGGCCAAGAAAATAGCCCGGCAAGAACTCAAAGAGCGAAAGAAACTCATAGAAAGTGCAAAGGAATGAAGACTCATGCCAACTAAAATCGAAAGGATATTCAAGAGTATCGATGAGAACGCAGGTAGTGATATCCATAAGATTGTAAGAAAAAACTGCGAGGAAACAGATGTCAAGGGTATCTTGTCTGAACTGGAGAGAACCTGCGATGAGGAATTGGTCGCTCGAATCATGAAGTCCTGTGGTCGTCAATGTATTCCTAAAAGTTATATTACCCACACGAAAACCATTTATGAGAAGTCCGACGGTATCGAGGACTTTCTTAATGAGTTGAATAAGACGCGTATCGGTGGGGGGCAACTGCATCTCGGAAACAGGAAAATAATCGGAATCTATGATCAGTGCTACTGTGGTCTCGTGAATAAGTTGAAAGGATTATCTCCTCTTTACTGTTACTGCTCCGCAGGTTGGTATGAACAGCTTTTTTCTTCTGTCTTTGATAAGCAAGTTGAGATAGAGAAGATAATGACGATACCGGAGAGTGCTGATCATTGTGAGTTTACAATCAATTATCAGTGACATTTCCAGTTTCCGTATTTGTTTTTACATTAGAATCTGAGATAACTCCTCTTTTTTATCATATCCATCTGACTGTGGCGGACGGGTATGACATATCATACGGACTAACATTTTAAGAATTAAGATTTCCAAAATTCTCTTGACAAACACCCATTTTCGTAATAAGATAGTGCAAAGTACTTTGTAATACAAAGTAAATAAAACAGGAATGGTGGTCTTTTATGCAGGAGAACGTCGATCTAAAACAGATTACGAAGAAGGTGTATATGTCCTATTTCCAAGATGGATTATGGGATATCCTACTCGGTATATACCTCATAGGATGGGGGATTTCAATTTGGCAGGACCTGGTAGCCGTTATGGGTGGTATGTGGGTGGCCATTTATTTTACAGTCCTCGCCATAAAACGCATGGTTGTTTATCCAAGATCAGGATATATAAAGCTTAACGAAGCGAGAAAACAACAGATGAGAATGGTTATCCTGGGAGCAGGTTTGTTCTTACTAGGATTTGCTGTGCTTGGGATTTTCGCATTCAATACACGTCCCGCATGGCTGGATGATTATTTCATGTTTCTCTTGATTACTATGATTGCAGTGGTTGTAGGGATCCTGGGATACTGGTGGAGGGTGACGCGATGGTATATTTATGCAATGATCGTTTTTGCTGGTGCAGTAGCTCAGCAGTGGCTGAAGATGCCGCTTGAACTGGGCTTCTTCATCCCCGGAGGGGTTTTCAGTATGTACGGAATCGTGCTTTTAATCGGATTCCTGCGTAAATACCCGAAACCGAATCGGGAGGAACAGGATGTTATCTCCTGATTCCGAAAACCATGATAATTATATTACAGAAATAGACCGGATTATTCATGAGCCTGCTCGGTATCTGATTATGGCATATTTGTCAGTTGCCGAGAGTGCCGATGCGATATTCCTGCAAAGACAGACCGGTCTTACCTGGGGAAACCTTTCCTCGCATCTCAGCAAACTTGAATCGGTGGGGTACGTTGCTATGGTAAAGGATTTCCTGGATAAGAAACCTCATACGATGCTCCAGATGACTGAGGAAGGTCGTAAAGCGTTTCATAACTACCGGGACAAAATGAAACAGGCGCTGGAGGAACTGCCCGGGAGTTAGATATCACCTGGTATGAAGGAAAAAATCACGACATCATGCGATTCATTATTAATGGTGAATTTGTTCCGCAGGATCCCCTCCCGATGTGCTCCTGCTTTTTCTGCAACACGTAAACTCCGTTCGTTCTGCTGTGCGATGCTGAGTTCGATACGGTGGAATCCGCATGAGTCAAGAGCCCATTTTACCAGTAAAGCCATAGCGTTTGATGCTATACCTTTACCGGCATGATTTGATCTAATCCAGTAACCGAGATTGGCGACGTGATTTTGTTTATCTATCCTGTTAAGAGTGCAGTAACCAAGAATTTTACCATCGATCGAATCCGTAACAACGAAGCTGTAACTATCATCAGTTTCCCATCTCTCTCTGCATTGTGCCAGTTCTTTTCTTGTGTCCTGAATAGAATGGTTCTCATGATATGACATCCACGGAATCAGATCCGGTAACGATTCGATAATGGCGGCATGATACTCATTGATGTCTTCAGCACTCAGAGGACGCAGAGTTATTCTGCCATCGGTTATTGTTAGTTGTTTATCGTAATTAATTATGAATCTCCTGGATAAAGCATTTACCTTGATGTGAGTATTATAATATTAATTCCTTCCACCCTTGTTCTATTGAATTTATTTTAGGAAGTTGGAGGGTGCTTCTTTCTCTTTTTCCATCCAAGGGCTTTAAGGAAATCACCGATTGCCATTTCCCGATAGGTTTCGTGACGGAGTGGCAGGTCGGGATTTATATCATATCTGACACCTCTGCCTACTCTTTTCTTTGAGATATATCCAGCATCCTGTAAATCGGCGATAAACCTGCGTACCGCTCTCTCGGTGACACCTATGACCGCAGAAAGTTCCCGAGCAGTGATTCGAGGATGTCTAGCAAGAAAACTGAGGACAAGGGCGTGATTGGTGAGAAATGTCCATTCTGGCATAATATAAACACTCCTATTATTGATTCCTCAAAGCATAAAAATCCTATTGACATTCATGCTTCATAGTGATAGGGTATTCATGATTAATATATCACGATTCATAATTCATGTAATATATTACGTTGTGTGGCTAATTTATAGCATAGATTTATAGTTAATACAATCCTCAGATTTAGCACCTTTTGGTTAATAAAGAAGATAAGGAAAAGTAAGTCTCTACTGTTAAGAAGAAACACAAGTGGTTGGAGCATTGTATTAATGATTACCCTAAAGCGAAAAAACAAAAGTCTACTTTAGCAATTGGCATAAGAAATTAAAGGAGGCGAACTGAGATCTCTATGAAACCGCGACAGACGGCAAAGCCAGGTGCCGGCCCTGCCAAACCAGGAAGTGGACCGGCTAAACCGGGAAGTAAACCAGGTAAGTCGATTAAGAAGTAGATTATCCGCATTTCCCCGAGATGTTCATGTCCAGGCGGGAGAGTTACACCTCAAAGATAGAGTGACACTCCCGCTATTTCGTATAAAACATGAAAAATGAATACATTACTTCATGATGAGGTTTAACGTTAATACCACTCAGGGAGGAAAGATATGTCGAAAACAAGTTATGTTCCCAGTCCGGCCAAGATAAAAGTAATTGGTCTTGGCGGCGCAGGTTGTAACGCGGTGACCCATATGGTTCGAGAGCAAATTAAGGGCATCGAATTTATTGCTATGAATACTGATGCCCAGCATCTGGAAATTTCAGAAGCGGCGTTACGTATTCAACTTGGCGAACGCACCACGCGTGGTCTTGGTGTTGGTGGAGACCATATTTTAGGTCAAAAGGCAGCTGAAGAAAGTCGCAATGAAATTATACACGCGATTACTGGGGCTGACATGGTATTCGTTACTGCTGGTATGGGAGGAGGAACCGGTACCGGATCCGCAGCAATAGTAGCTGAAATTGCTAAACGGAGTGGTGCGTTAACTATCGGTGTTGTGACCAGGCCTTTCAGCTTTGAGGGAGTTCATCGCAATAAGGTGGCAAAAAAGGGAATCATGAACCTGATGAGTAGAGTAGATACTTTGATCATTATCCCTAATGACCGTTTGCTGAATCTCTGCGATAAGAAGACAAGTGTCGATTACGCATTCAAGTTGGCTGATGAGGTACTTTTTCATGGGGTGCAGGCCATTTCCGAGGTAATTACTGTACCCGGATTAATAAACCTTGATTTTGCTGATGTTCGTGCGATTATGAAAGATGCAGGACCAGCATGGATGTCTATCGGTCGAGGTTCCGGACAACATCGCGCTGTAGATGCTGCTAGGCAGGCGTTAGCCAGCCCTTTGTTGGATGTTTCCGTTGAAGGAGCAAAAGGAGTGTTATTCAATATTGCCGGCAACGATCTAACTTTGTTCGAAGTAAATAATGCAGCAGAAGTTATCCGGAAAATTGTTCATCCACAGGCTAATGTGATATTCGGAGTTGTGCTTGATTCTGATATGGGGAACGAAGTTCGCCTAACCTTGATCGCTACAGGTTTTACCTCTGTGAAGGAAATGACTGGTGCAGACAATGCAAAGGAACTTGAGCATTTTCTTAAGAGTTTGAAAACCGATGATGAACTCGATGTTCCCTCTTTTTTATGACGTGAAGCTATCTTGAGACAAAAGCCTAATACCAGTCGACCTGACACAAGCCAAAGTAAGCTGTAGTAAATCTCTACACAGAAAGCGGTCATCAATATACTTTTAGGGTTAGATACCAGTGAACTCCATAGGCTTATGTTGGAAGAAGGTGAATCACCCTATCGTGGCAGTCAGCTTGCCGAATGGATTTGTAGACTTGGGGCTCGAACATTTGACGATATGTCCAGTCTTCCCGCTACGTTACGGACCAGGCTTACGCAAACCTACGGGATTGGCAGGTCAAAGATTGCGACTAAGAAGCAGAGTAAAGATAGGATCATTAAACTGCTGCTTGAGATGAGCGATGGAACGAAGATAGAAACTGTAGGTTTGCCCTACACTGACCGCGTCAGCTGTTGCCTGTCAACACAAGTTGGGTGTCCCGTTGGCTGCATATTTTGCGCTTCCGGCCAGGATGGGTTCATTCGTAATCTCGAACCAGGAGAAATTGTAGAACAGGTTCTGACAGTGAACAGAATTGTTGAATCAGGCGTGATTCATGTCAGCAGCCGTACCTACAGGATTGACCACGTCGTCTTTATGGGTATGGGTGAACCGCTATTGAACTACGAGTCAACAATTAAAGCGGTGCGACTTATTAATAATGAGATGGGAATCGGTCCCAGAAATATTACTATCAGCGCCGTTGGTATTGTTCCTAGAATCCTCAAGCTGGCTACAGAAAAATTGCAGGTTACGCTTGCCGTTTCACTCCACGCTCCAAATGATAATCTACGAGAGAGATTGATACCTTCCATGACCAGGTGGAGTATTAACGAAATTTTAAACGCGAGCCGCGAATACATTAAACAAACTGGAAGAAGGGTTACTTTCGAGTATTGTATGCTAGATAAAATAAACGACGGAGTTTCAGAAGCTAAAGAACTCGCAAAGATATTAAAAAGCTTAAACTGCCACATAAACCTGATTCAATATAATCCGGTATCGAATCTGCCATTCAATACCTCTCCGCAGAAACAGGTTAGAGTCTTTCGTGAAATACTGCACGGCGCAGGTATTCAGGTTACGCAGAGACTCCAACGGAGAGTCGACATAGATGCAGCCTGTGGGCAACTCCGCCAGCAGATATACAGATCAAATTTACTAAAGGTATAAGGTGAGTCCTTTAATACCCGATCCTGATATTTGTAAAAGAGTATACCGAATTAAACTGAGAAGTTTTTTACAGGTCTCGTTCGACTCTGGTAGTGTGTCATTTACATTGGTACCAAATCACGCCGCACACTAACTTAACGATTTCATATTTTTTCAATTTTTTCTTCACGTGCTACCTGATGTATATTAAACAGGAGTACCTCGTAACTAGATTCATTAGTTCCAGCTGAATAGGATAAAGGTTAGAGAAATTTCTGACAACTGAAAGCAAACGAGATCATTCTTTCGTGTATAATAAAATTCAGCAGAAACAGGGGAGTAAAAGTGAACATCGAATATTCGGTTACCGACAAAGAAGGAATCGATATAGTTGCGCCTTTATGGGAGAAGTTAAATGAACATCATGGGAGTATATCACGTCATTTCAGCTTCGATTATTCGGGTCGAAAATTGGTTAACAGGAAGAAAGAATTTCTTGGTGAAGCTACTGACCTGCGTGTCGATGTTGCCAGGGATACCGATACCGGAGAATTAGTGGGATATTGCGTGAGTAGTATTACCTCTGACAGACTCGGCGAAATAGATTCAATATTTGTAGAATCGGATTATAGCCGGTTGGGTATCGGTGATCACCTTATTTTGAATGCTTTGAATTGGATGAAAGAATTATCGGTCACCAGGATACTCGTACAGGTGATGGTTGGTAATGAAGAAGTCCAACCTTTTTATCACAGACACGGATTTTTACCTAGAACGATGATTATGATGAAGATTGATGAAAATGATACTACTGGGTCTTGACTGGAATTACACCACAATGCTACACTGTTAATGTTGAGGAACCGTTAATCCACTCATGTGGTTCCTTTCCATATGTTAGTTGTAAATTGGTAATAGTCTCCTGGTGGTTTGAGCGGGGTGGTACCACCCGTTCCCATCCCGAACACGGAAGTGAAACGCCCCAGCGCGGAGGATACTGAGGGGTCTCCCCTTGTGGAAAATAAGTCACTGCCAGGAGGCTTTACCTGAAACCACTGATACAGGTTCATTACTCTATTTATCCACGCTTGTCTCTTAATTATTGCTTTATTGTAAATCTTGAATTATAATTAATTTGAGACTGGCTACTATTGAAGTGGATTTAAGGAGAAAAAATGCCTAGTCGATTTGAGAAATTTTCCGAACGGGCTCGCCGTGTACTTACCTCTGCCCAGGAAGAAGCACAGAACCTCAATCACAACTACATTGGCACTGAACATATCCTTTTAGGGCTTATCCGCGAAGAGGAAGGCGTTGCTGCCAAAGTCCTTACGAACATGGGTATTAGTTTGACCAAGGTACGATCTGCGGTCGAATTCATTATTGGACGTGGAGAAAAAGCAAGCACCGGTGAAATAGGCCTTACACCTAGAGCAAAAAGAGTTATCGAACTGGCTATCGATGAAGCACGTCATCTGAGCCATAACTATATTGGGACCGAGCACATACTTCTTGGACTCCTCCATGAAGGAGAAGGAGTAGCTGCCGGAGTGCTGGACAGCTTTGGTCTGACCATTGAACAGGCGCGGACCGAAGTTACCAATGTACTCAGCCAGGGAACCGTACGGGCTAAACCTGCTAAAACTGCGACCCGCACTCCGATACTCGACCAGTTGAGTGTTGATCTTACAGCAGCGGCAGCCTCGGGTAAACTTGATCCAGTTATCGGGCGACATAAGGAAATCGAGCGTGTTATACAAATCCTCAGTCGTCGGACAAAAAACAATCCGGCGCTGATCGGAGAACCGGGAGTTGGGAAGACAGCAATAGTCGAGGGGCTGGCGCATCGTGTTGCCGCGGGTGATGTTCCCGAGACACTTGAGGACAAGCGGATAGTAACCTTGGATATTGCGTCTGTAGTTGCGGGTACCAAATACCGCGGTGAATTTGAGGAACGACTTAAGAAGATTGTTAACGAACTTAAAACATCTAAAAACTGTGTACTTTTCATTGATGAGTTTCATACTATAGTTGGCGCCGGTGCCGCCGAAGGTGCAGTTGACGCTGCAAGCATCCTGAAACCGTCGCTGGCGAGAGGTGAACTGCAATGTATAGGTGCGACAACACTTGATGATTACCGTAAGCATATCGAACGGGATCCTGCTCTTGAACGAAGGTTCCAGCCGATACTTGTTGAGGAACCTTCCGTAGAGCAAACTCTCGAGATACTTCATGGTGTTAGAGAACGCTATGAGGAACACCATAAATTGACCATTAGCGATGAGGCTCTTAACACGGCAGCACAACTCTCGGCCAGGTATATTACCGACCGTTTTCTGCCTGATAAAGCAATAGATGTTATTGATGAAGCTTCTTCAAGAGTACGCATCCGGCACAGAGTTCAGCCGGATACTCTTAAGGAAGCCAAGCAAACCGAGGATAACGTCCGAAAAGATAAAGAGGCCGCTCTCGCCAGTCAGCAGTATGATTATGCCGCCGAGCTTCGTCAGCAGGAACTTGAACTGGAAGAGAAGATCAAACAGCTTAAGGAAGAATGGCAGAATTCACTGGAAACGGAAAAACCGGTAGTAACTCAGGAAGATATTGCCGAGGTTGTCAGCATGTGGACCGGGGTACCGACCGTCCAGTTGACCGACGATGAAACTAGCCGGCTACTTCATATGGAAGAAGAATTGCATAAAAGACTCATTGGCCAGGAAGAAGCGGTTGATACAATATCTAAAGCAGTGCGTCGTGCCAGGGCAGGTCTGAAAGATCCGAAGCATCCGATAGGCAATTTTATATTCCTGGGACCGACGGGTGTCGGTAAGACCGAATTGGTAAAAGCGCTGGCAGAGTTCATGTTCGGCAGCGAGGATGCACTGATTCGACTCGACATGTCGGAGTACCAGGAAAGACATACCGTATCCAGACTTGTCGGAGCACCTCCTGGATATATCGGTTACGATGAAGGCGGACAACTTACAGAAGCAGTAAGGAGAAAGTCGTACTCCTGTATTTTACTTGATGAAATTGAAAAAGCTCATCCGGATGTATTTAACATCTTATTACAGATTTTCGATGATGGCCATTTGACCGATGCGAAGGGACGCCGAGTCGATTTCCGTAACTGTATTATAATCATGACCAGTAATATCGGAGCCGAGACCATCAGGAAAGGTAGCGCGATCGGTTTCGCGTCTCGTACAGACGAAACGAAAATCCAGGAAATGGAATACGAGAAAATGAAGGAAAAACTTCTTGAAGAACTCAAGAAGACTTTTAGACCAGAATTCCTCAACCGAATCGACAGTGTAATGGTATTCCATGCGCTTAGTAAAGAGCATATTCGAAAAATAGTAGATCTTATGTTGATTAATGTGACTAAGCAACTTAAGGAAAAAGGAATGAAGCTTGAAGTAACCGATATGGCCAAAGACTTCCTTGGTGAGAAGGGTTATGACGAAGCTTTCGGAGCAAGACCTTTACGCAGGGTTATTCAGGATATGATTGAAGATAAGCTTTCTGATAATATTCTGCGGGGTCAGTTCCGCCCAGGTGATACGGTAATAGTGGATGTGGAAGGGGATGAAATTGTAGTGCACACCGATGCTGTGGAAGCATTGATGGGGGATTCTACGCCGTAATCTGATCAATTTACAGACTGGATTTGTAACCCAGAGGGCGGGATAAGTAATAATTACACCCGCTCTCTTTTATGTTAAAATCTGGCAGGTAGGAATAATGATAGATTGGGCCCTTGCGGGAAAAATTGGTGGAATTGGTTTCGGTATGGTATTTGTCGTACTGGTGATACTTGCTGTCGTCTTATGGCTGGTAGGTTTGATATTTAAGAAAATAGGGACTGGAGAAGAAAAAACTGGAGATAACAAGAAAGGAGCTTAGAATTGGCACAGGAAATCATTGAAGTACCGATAACGGGGAAAATCATAAGTGTTGATACCAATGTGGGAGATGAAGTGCAGGAGGGAGATGTTATCTGTTTTATTGAGTCAATGAAGATGGAGAATCCAATCCTGGCTCCGGTTAACGGCAAAATAACAGATATACAGGTAGCCGTAGGCGAGGTAGTTGAAACAGGCAAGGTTATAGCAATTATAGAATATTAAATGAAATAGGGGATATCCTGTGTTCGGTCTGTTTGAAACAGGGTTTGGCGAGTTAACCTGGGGTTCCATAGTAATGATAGCCATAGGCTGTGTCCTGTTGTACCTGGGCATAGCTAAAAAAATGGAGCCCCTTCTTTTAGTTCCAATCGGATTTGGCGTAATACTGGTAAACCTTCCGCTGGGTGGTCTGATGGAGACAATCGTCGGCGGTCAGGTAGTTGACTCTTACGCTATAAATGGTGAACCGGTGGGTATAATCTCCCGGATTTTTCGGTATGGACTGTCCTGGGAGATTATCCCCGTTTTTATATTCCTAGGACTTGGCGCGATGACGGACTTCGGTCCGCTAATTGCTAATCCGAAGACTTTAATTCTCGGCGCCGGGGCGCAATTCGGTGTCTATTTCGCTTTCTTTATCGCTCTGTTAATCGGTAATGCGTTCCCTGATCTGGTTAACATCGGTATCGAGGAAGCCTGTTCAATAGGCATAATTGGCGGAGCCGATGGTCCCACTACTGTATACCTTACTAACAAGCTTGCTCCTCACTTTATCGGAGCAACTGCTGTGGCCGCTTATACCTATATGGCTCTCGTGCCTATTATTCAACCACCGATAATACGACTCCTGACTACCAAGGCGGAACGTAAGATATACATGAAACCCCAACTCAGACCTGTGTCTCGCAAAGAGAAGCTGTTTTTCCCATTAATAGCATCTATTATTATTATCCTGCTGGTTCCTAAATCAGCCCCGCTAGTAGGCATGTTCATGCTGGGCAATCTGCTGTTTGTCTGCGGCGTTACTGATCGACTGGCTGATACGGCGGCAAACGCATTTATGAATGTACTGACTGTTCTGCTTGGTGTCTGTGTCGGCTGCTTTATGAGTGCCGAAGCATTTCTCAAGGTGGAAAGTCTGATAGTCTTTGGACTGGGAGTAGTTGCCTTTGCAGCTTCTACCGCCTTTGGCGTTCTCCTGGCAAAGTTCATGAATCTTTTCAGCAAGGAAAAGATAAATCCGATGATCGGAGCTGCTGGTGTCTCTGCAGTGCCGATGGCGGCCAGGGTAGTCCAGAGGATGGGACAGAAAGAAAATCCGCGTAACTTCCTCCTCATGCATGCGATGGGCCCGAATATCGCGGGAGTAATCGGGACAGCCACCGCAGCCGGTATATTCCTCGGCATGGTCGGGTAGAATATCCAAATTATAATCCTTTCAGTAATAATTCATAATGAAAAATCCCAGAATTTACGGTGAGAGTCCCTACAGTACTGCCGTTATCCATGGCGGTCCCGGCGCGCCGGGCAGTGTGGCTCCGGTAGCACGTGAGTTATCCACAATCTGCGGTGTCCTGGAACCGTTGCAGACTAAAAATACTCTCGACGGGCAAGTCAAGGAACTAAAGAGCATACTCGAAAAGCACGGCAATCTCCCTATCATTTTAATCGGTTGGTCGCATGGAGCGACACTCGGCTGTCTGTTATCAGCCAGGCATCCTTCTCTTGTTAGCAAGCTGATACTTATCGGCACGCCTCCATTTGAAGAGAAATACGCGGTCAATATTGGTAGAGATAGGCTGCTTCGTTTCGATGAAGAAGAGAGAGCTAAGGTTTTATCTCTTGAAGAATTTATCTGGGACTCTGTTGAGGAAGATAAGAGTGCTTCGTTGGCACGACTTTTTCGGATGTTTGCTAAAATTGAATCGTACGATATACTTCCTTACCAAGACGATGTAGTGGAATACCAGCTTGCCATTAACATTTCAGTAGGTCTAGATATCCGTCAGAAACTAGCTAATGGCGAACTCATGGCGATGATATCTGGTATAAAATGTCCGGTGAGAGCGATACATGGTGATTGTGACATCCGCCCTGCCGAAGGCATCAGACTACCTTTATCAAGTTTATTAAGCGACTTTCAATTCATACTGCTTGAGAAATGCGGACATTATCCCTGGTATGAAAAGTATGCCAGAGATAAGTTTTATGCTATCCTGAAAGAAGAAATTCTTGATAAATGATATGAGGAAATATGGCAGAAAATAAATACGATGGAAAAAGGTTCGACATCCAGGATGAAGCGGCAATCGATATCGATATCCTCGAAACGATACCCTTCGATCATCCTGATTCCGGGACGGAAGTTGTTTACGAGACGGAGGAGTTTACCTGTGTCTGCCCATGGACCGGACTACCGGATTTCGGTACGGTTACCATTAACTATGTACCGGACAAATCTCTGATCGAACTGAAATCGCTGAAGTACTACCTCACTTCTTTCCGGAACGTGGGGATAATACAGGAACACGTGGTGAACAGGATACTGAATGACCTGGTGAAACTTGTGCAACCGCACTCGATGCTGGTTGAAGCCGAATATCGTGAGAGGGGCGGAATAACGACCAACGCGTCGGCCATGTATGAGAAAGATTAGAATATTTCCTGTCACCTGGCACTCGATAAAAACTGATAAGGAAGAAAAATGAAAATACAGAAATATAGAGAGGTAAAAGCAACCGAAGAAATGCCCGGAGTTTTGAAGCGTGAGGTGATCAATGCCGATGACGGAGCTCCGAACTTCTGCATGAGGGTGTTCGACGTTGATCCCGGTGCTTCGACTCCGTATCATAATCATGCATGGGAACACGAGGTTTTCGTCCTCGGTGGCACCGGCGTGGCGGTGAGTGAAAATGACGAAACTCCGATAAGCGCCGAAAGCGTTGTCTTCGTGCCTGGTGAAGAGCTTCATTGCTTTAAAAACACGGGTAATGAGACCTTACGGTTTATATGCGTGATCCCTTATTAATAACCTGCCCAACCACCATTAATGGAATTAGAAGGGTACTCTGTCCCCTCTTCACAATTTCCAGTAAATGTTTTTATTACCCATGTGTCTTAAAAGAGGATAACATAATAACGTTGCATCAATTTGTTAGAACCGCTTCTGTTTATTTATAAAACAGTCTCATCCTTACCACGAGTACTGGCGGTATTTGTGGCAGTTTTACCCAGTTCAGCGGCGAAGGGCGGGTATCAGCTAGTTCTTCCGGTAAAGTTGGTTCTTCAATACCATCGAGGACGAATCCGAGCTTGAAGCAGGCGTTGAAGAGCATGCTTATCGAGCGGTGGAAGTAGTGTTGTGGTTCCGACTGTCCCGGGATACCTACTCCCTGGTGCATGAATGCCTGCGAGTACTCGGTCAGCTTTACACCTGAAATTGACCGGAGGTTTCCATCAAGGTACTTTTCCTCGGCTATAAGTTGTGATGTTCCTGAATTGAAGGCGGGATGAGCTACAGAGAATACGAAACGCCCATTCGATTTCAGGAGTTCCGGCAGGGTGGATATCATCGGCGTTATCGATGACATATCCATAATTGCCATCGTACAGACCGCGGCATCGAATTCATTTTTCCCTAGTTCAAGCATAGCCGCCTTATCCGTGGCGTTTATCACTCGGTACTCTATCTTGCCAGTGTTCTCTTTAGTGCGCTGTTTCGCACGTTCTATAAACTTTTCGGAATGATCGAAGGCAAGAATAGTAACACCCTGTGCTGCCATGCGACGGGTGAACCTTCCAGCTCCGCAGGCTATATCCAGCACCCTTTCACCTGGCTTCAGTTCAAGAAGACGTTCCTGGGATGGTTCGATGAGGTAATCCTGGAATGCATTGCCGTCACCGATTCTGTCATCCCACCACCCGGCGATATTATCCCAGACCGGGGTGGTCTTTGTATCATATTCAGGGAAATCCGGAGATTGTTCTTCAGACATACTTGTATTTTCTCCTTCATTACATCATTGATTTATTGTGCTGGAGTATATTACCACACTATTTTACTCGTTGATAGTGTATATCATTGGGGCATCATCCAGTTCTTCCGGTAACTCGATGTTAAAAAACTGATTTATGTTGTAATTATCTGTCATCATACGCAGTGAATATGTCGCGGAATCAGCTTTCATTCCTGTGACCCGCTCAGGAGTGACTTCGACATCCATTCTGACAACTGTTTTTATAATAAACAGTGAGTCTCTTTCTATCCATATTTCGAAAACAAATTGATCTGAAAATGACTGAATAAGTTCAAACGTGTAACGGAACTGATTTTCCAGGCCATATGAATTTTTAAGAGTTCTATAAATTGTGTAAATATCTTTTACAGGTATTACCAGGACATAGCAGTTGTTACCATTATAGACTTCACTTCGCGAACTGAGTACAGCCTCTTCTTCCATGACAGTCAGGATATTTTCGAATGAAACCAGTTTATTCCAACTGGTTATTATCTGCTTTGATCTGAACCAGCCCGGTGATTCTCCATCTGTCTGCATGTCAATATACAGGTCATCTCCCTTGCTGTACATTTCCACTTCAATATCAACCGGTTTATCGCCTTCGTCGAGAGTGGAATTAATCGTAGCCCAGAGCGTTTTATTACTAACGTCTACCTTTGCTGTCATCACCATACCTAAAGACTTTTTTCCATGAATTCCATTGTTAATATCTGAATATTCATAGAATAATTCGGTATCCTGGTAATATCTTTCAATAGATGCTGTCTTTTCTATTGTCCGTTTTTTAAAGTCATCGAGTTCGATTGCGGAAAGCATAGATTGATTTCCGGTCTGTGGATTGCTGTCACTTACACGGGAATTGTTAAAAACGAATATTATAGATAACAGGATAATCAGAAAAATGATAGCAAAGAAGAACTTCCTGAACCTCATCGTACCCAATCTCCACTACCGGTTTGTCAGCAGGCCAAGAATTCGTGTGTATCTTTACTTATTACTAATCCTGTTTTCACGATTCTTTGACAGTAAAAAGTAATGAAATTGTAAGAAGGATTCGAGTAATTAAGCAAAATATCTAAATAATCTAGATATAATGCGGTTTATCCTTTAAGGTCAAACGCAGCCCTAGCGCCGCTGCGGTTCTTGAAATCCCAGTTATTCCCGAAATCATTATATCTCCAGTAGTGGGTATTGCAGATATTAAGTATCGGAAATGACATACTGAGGACTGAATTTTCAATACGCTGCGGTGTTTTACCGTCACCACCGATCGTTAATGATGCTTCCCATTCAACGTTCGGCATCTTAATACGGCAGGTTCCGTTTTCCTCGCTGAATTCCATGTCCACGTATTTTACACCAAGGCAGTCTCGAATAAGCCCCATACGCAGAACATTATTAACGAAGAAAGGTTCTAGGACTTTTCTCTGTTCTTCGGATGCTTTGCTGCTGATGTAGATGACTCCTTCACCACCTTTTACCATCAGGTCGGCCACTTTTTCGGAGTATAAATCAGCTATGGTGACTATCAGAATTCCTCCTACATCCACTCCGTCGATTTGTCCTTCCTGTATCTGGTAGAGGACGAGCTGTTTGCAGGGCTCATCCCTGTCTCTGCCGAAGTAAAAGGAGCAGTGTCCTTCTGCTGCACAGGACTCATGCCAGACACCTTTAATATTCCATGCCATTATTATCCTCCTTCGGAACTGCTTTCTTTTCTCTTACCAGTTCCAGTCTGATAGCTTCTCGAAGGGTCGAAGCGGTTACTACCTGTATATCTTTATAGGTTGTACTCGATCCGGTTTTAGGAACGAGGATACGTTTGAAGCCGAGTCGAGCAGCTTCGGCGATACGCCTGTCAAGCTGCGATACCGTTCGAAGTTCACCGCTGAGACCTATTTCTCCGATGACAGCCAGTTCGGGATTCACAGGTAAATCGCGGGTACTAGACGCTATCGCAAGGGCAATACCAAGGTCGGCTGCCGGCTCTCCTATTTTGATACCGCCGGTCACGTTGAGTATAACATCCTGGTTACTCAGTTTCAGCCCTATTCGTCTCGTCAGGACAGCGATTACCAGTAGAAGACGATTAAAGTCAATACCGTTGGCAGTACGGCGTGGCTGGCCGAAGCTGGTTGGATTGGTAAGTGCCTGGATTTCCACAAGGAGGGGGCGGCTGCCCTCGAGTACAGGGACGACGGTAGAACCGATCGTTTCCCCATAGTGGTGAGACAGAAACGCCCGTGAGGGATTGTCCACTTCCACGAGTCCCTGCCGTTTCATCTCGAATATACCGATTTCATTAGTAGAGCCGAATCGATTCTTTACACATCTCAGAAGGCGGTAACTGCTAAAAGATTCTCCTTCGAGGTAGAGAACAGCGTCTACGATATGCTCCAGAACGCGTGGACCGGCTATAGAACCGTCTTTGGTGACGTGTCCGACTATGAATACCGGGACGGCGCTGCTTTTAGCCCAGTTCATCAGACGCATTGTGCATTCCCTCACCTGGGTAATACTGCCAGGCGCAGTTTCCACTTCCGGAAGGTACACTGCCTGGATGGAGTCGATAATCACCAGTCCGGGTGAAACGTTTTCGACTTGTTCTAGTATCACATCGAGATTAGTTTCTGCCAGGAGAAAGAGGTTATCTCCTTTTATTCCAAGTCGGTCTGCTCTCAGCTTTATCTGACGTTGCGTTTCCTCTCCTGAGACATATACTACTCTTCCGTGAGACTGTGTTACCAGTGATGAGACCTGTAGCAGAAGTGTGGATTTCCCTATTCCCGGGTCGCCGCCAGTTAGGACCAGCGAGCCCGGAACAATACCGCCACCAAGAACGCGATTGAGTTCGGGCATCGGGAGTGAAAAACGGTCGGCTGTTTCAGTATCAACCTGCGAAAGCTCCAGGGGGTGATTTACGTGAGATGTTGACCTGGACGACCGTATCGAGGCTGCGATTTTCTGCTCGTAGAAACTATTCCACTCGTTGCAGCTGGGACAGCGCCCAAGCCACTTCAGTTCTTCCCTGCCGCACTGCTGGCATACGAATATCGTCCTGCCACCGGATTTCTCGGTTTTTGCCATAGACTGACTTTACTGTATTTATTTGACTAATGCAAGATCAGTAGTTCTGATTATTTCTTCTCGGCTTCAACGAAGTAATGAAAACTGTCTCCACTGGGATAAAAATCCTGGATATGCTGGATTTTTAAGATTCTATAATCTGAGAGTAGATTAATGACGTCTTCATACTCCAGGTGAGTATGAGGTATGCCTTTTTCAGATCCCCGAGTCTTGATTATCGTGAATTCATCCATTCTGTGGTTGGCAGGATCTCTATATGCCCAATTACTCTTCGAAATAAAGGATATATACAAACTACCCGAATCACTTAAACAATTTGTGATTTTAGCAATAATTCCTTTCAATCCATTGTAGTCGGTATGATATACAGAGTTAAAAGCAAGAACACAGTCGAATTCACCTTGGTTGAACGAAAGGTCAAGCATATCACATACCAGAGTAGTGATATTTTCTTCAAGGTTCTTCTCTCGGGCTTGTTCTTTAAGCTGGGTAATCCCTTCGGAAGAGAGATCTGTCGCCGTTACCTTGAATTCCATCTCTGCAAGATGCAGGGAGTGACGACCTCTGCCGCAGCCAATATCGAGGACTGTTTGTTTCCCCAAATTTTGCCGCCTTAACGCTACGGGCAGAAACTCGTCGGAAACTTTATTCCAGGAGTTTGCGGGTACGGATGACCAGTCCCATGCCTTCGATTCTACATTGTCGGTCGTATTGTTTTCTTTTGCCCTTTCAAACAAGGTCGATCATTGGGTAATCACCGGATTGCCAGGCTTTCTCGTACATCAGTCCGGCAACGGCAATATCCTCGATAGCTATTCCGGTTGAGTCGAAGACGGTTATTGTTTGTGAGTTGGTTCTCCCCGGTATCTTACCCAGTACCAGGTCGGCGAGAGTCCCGTGAATGTCATTAGTCGAATAAATTCCTTTCTGGATGGGGACGTTGATCTCACCGCCGGCGGTTGATTGTTTGATATCATCGACGACTACCATAGCTCTTCTTAATATCTGTGGGTCCAGTTCTTCCTTTCCGGCGGCGTCGGCACCGATGGCATTTATGTGAGTCCCTTCCTTTATCCAATCGTTCATGACAGCAGGCTTGCGTGAAGGAGTAAGTGTGCAAACGATGTCTGATGCGGCTGCTTCTTCAATCGTGCACAATTTTACGGGAAACTCGGGGAGATCGGACGCAAGCTTTTCGGCTGAACCAGGAGTAATATCGAAGGTATTCACAGAATTAAGATTGAAAACCTCCATATGAGCGATGATCTGGGTATGTGCTTGTGTTCCCGCCCCGATGATTCCGAGAGATTTTGAGTCCGATCTTGCCAGGTATTTTGAGGCGATAGCCGCGGCAGCACCGGTGCGGTAGGCAGTAATGTTCGTTGCATCCATTATTGCCAGCGGGTATCCTGTTTCCGGATCGTTATAAATTATTACAGCCATCACTGAGGGAAGATTACGTGATTTATTATTGGGATGGGCATTTACCCACTTCATCCCGGCATGACCGGTTAGTGCGGCAGGCATCGCCCTGAAATCGCCTTTTTCGACCGTCAGATAGGCCTTCGGCGGCATATTGCCTTTACCTTCACCCCAGGTTCTGAAAGCCTCTTCGACTACGACAAGAACTTCTTCCATATTGAGCAGCGAATTTACTGCCTGTTTATCAAGTAATAGCGTAGACATTTCCGTTTATACCTTCTTCCTGATACTGTTTAGACACTTCCATTATAACGCAGGTTGAACAAGAATTCAGTTACGTGTAAACTCAGGTTAGGATTAAAAGGTTGTTCTGTTTATGGCAGATATGGAAAAGCAGAAAACAGCTGCGGTGATAGTAGCGGCAGGATCGAGTGAACGTATGGGTGGGACCGATAAAGTATTCTCGGTCCTGGATGGAAAGTCGGTACTCGTACGGGTGATCGAGGTATTCCAGGCATGCCATCGTATCGACGATATTGTAATTGTGCTGAATCAACAGAACCTTAAGGAAGGGAAAAGGCTGGTAGCTGAAGAAGGATGGTCGAAGGTAAAGGGAGTATGCGAAGGTGGCAAGAGAAGGCAGGATTCTGTGCTGAACGGTCTCAACTGCCTTGGTAATTGCGACTGGGTGGTAATACACGATGGCGCCAGACCGCTGGTCACGGCGGGATTGATAGAGAACGGGCTTGACGCTGCTGAGGAAACCGGTGCGGTAATTGCTGCCGTTCCGGTGACCGATACCATTAAGATGGCTGCCGATGACCTGACCATACAGGGAACACCACCCCGGCAGAGCCTGTGGGCGGCCCAGACACCGCAGATTTTCAGATACAATATTATTACGAATGCTTATCAGAAACTTAAGTATGAAGTCACGGATGATGCACGGGCAGTGGAGTTAACGGGCGGCAGTGTGAAAATATATCAGGGCTCGAACGATAACATAAAAATAACTACTCCGGAAGATCTGTCAATTGCTGAGATGTTGCTGAAAAAGAGAATGAAATGACAGGAACTAGAATTGGAATAGGATATGATATTCATCCCCTGATACCGGAACGCAGGCTCATATTGGGCGGAGTGGAAATACAGTTCAGTCAGGGACTGGAAGGCTGGAGTGATGCCGATGTATTGACCCATGCGATAATCGATTCGATACTGGGAGCTGCGGCAATGGGTGACATAGGGAAATATTTCCCGCCCGGTAAACCAGAGTATCGGGATATTTCCAGCCTGGAGATGCTGAAACAGGTTAATTCAAAGGTTAGTGCAAAGGGTTGGAGAGTAGTAAATATAGACTCAACGGTCATCGCAGAGCAACCCGTTTTGAAGGATCATATCGATTCAATGAGGGAAAAACTCAGCCATACACTGAGTCTCGATATTGAAAAGGTAAGTGTAAAAGCCAGCACGGCAAACGGGTTGGGTGAGATAGGAAAAGTAGAAGCGATTGCCGCGATGGTGGTAACTATGATAGGGAGAGAGGATTGATGCAGGTATTTAACAGCCTATCAGGAAGAAGAGAAGAGTTCATACCTCAGGGCGATGAGGTGAAAATGTACGTCTGCGGTATTAATCCATATGACGATGCCCATATCGGACACGCCTTGAGTTATATATTTTTCGATGTTGTCCGTCGTTACCTGGAGTACCGAGGTTACAAAGTAAAACATATCCAGAATATTACCGATATTGAAGACAATATCATAGCCCACGCAAATGAACGCGGAGTTACTGTCCAGGAACTGACGCAGAAATACGTGGAACGTTATGACGAGGATATGAAATTGCTCAACGTACAGCCGGCTCACGTATATCCACGGGCGATGAGTGAGATACCTAAAATGCTGGAAATCGTCAGCGGACTTATTGAGAAGGGCTTTGCCTACGCGGTTGGTGGAAACGTCTATTTCAGGGTAAAAAGTGTTCCCGATTATGGGAAACTGTCTCACCGGAACCTTGATGAAATGATGGCGGGGGCGAGGATCGATCCCGGAGAAGAAAAAGAACACCCTATGGACTTCCTGCTGTGGAAGGAAGCCAAGCCTGGAGAACCTTCCTGGGACAGCGCGTGGGGTAAGGGAAGACCGGGCTGGCACATCGAGTGTAGTGCGATGTCAATCAGGTATCTTGGTGAGACCATCGATATTCACGGCGGCGGACAGGACGTAGTTTTCCCGCACCATGAGAACGAGATAGCTCAATCGGAGAGTTTTACCGGGAAGAAACCGTTTGTAAAATACTGGATACACAACGGGCTATTGTCTATCGGAGGAGAGAAGGGTAGTCGGTCGCTGGGCAACATGATAACAATTCGCGAAGCATTGAAAGAACATTCTCCCGATGCGATTAGAGTCTTCGTATTGGGTTCGTATTATCGCAGCCCTCTTTCTTTTATGAGTGATTCGTTGGATGTGGCAGAACGTGGTGCCGACCGGTTAAGGCTGGCCGCAGCAGCACAGGAGAAAGGTGAGAGAGGCCCGGCTGAGATAGATACCGATTCCTATCGAAACCGGTTCATCAAGGTTATGGATGACGATTTCGGCACCCCGCAGGCGCTGGCAACGCTTTTTGATATGGCCAGAGATATCAATAGGTCAAGTGATGAGGGGTACGATGTGACTCAGGCGCAGCAGGTATTTACTGAACTTGCGGGAGTCCTCGGGCTGACGCTAAATCCCAGAAAACCGACTCATTACCCCAAAACCTTGGCTATTAATATAGCAACAGCTAGTAAAGAAACTGCAGAATCAATTAACTTGAACTCAGTGATAGATAATCCAGATATTTTAAGAGCACAAACTGAGGTGATAACCGCAAGTGGAGTACTTTTAGCACAAATCGATGAAATTTCTACAGAAGAGGAAGATTCTTTGGAAAATGAGTATGCAATAGATAGTTCCTCGGTTGATACGGTAGTAGAAAAAGATATCTATTTTAGGCAATTACTTCGTACGAATAAAATGTATGAAGAAGCAGATATAATGCGCAGTGGTCTCGAAAATGAAGCCGGGATTCTGCTTGAAGATTCAGTCCAGGGCACTACCTGGAAGCTGAAGAGGTAGTTATAGCAATTCTTTGATTTGCTGGGCAAGTAATTTTGTAATTCCCGAGACTGCGGTCAGTTCTTCAATGCTGGCTTCACGGATTGCCCGGATCGAGCCGAAGTGTCTCATCAGGGCGCGTTTTCGCTTCGAGCCGATCCCGGTAATAGTATCCAGCGATGATTTTATGGTCTGTTTGTTACGCAGGTTCTTGTGATAGGTGATGGCGAAGCGGTGGGCTTCGTCACGCAGGCGCTGTAGCATCTGCAAGCCCTGAGAGCCGGGTTGCAGGATTACTGGCTTTGACTTCCCGGGCAGGAATATCTCTTCATTCTGCTTGGCGATGCTGGCCAATGGTATTGATTCTGCCCCAGCTTCCTTTTTGACTTCAAGAACGGCGTTGAGCTGGCCTTTTCCGCCGTCGATCAGCATAAGATCGGGTATTTCCCCCCAATTTTTATCCGGCTTTGAATCACCATTATTTTTAAACCTTTTCAGGCGTCGCCTCAGCACCTCTCTAAGCATCGCGTAGTCATCCGCGCCCGGAACCGTCTGAATCCTGAACCGACGGTAATCCGATGATTTCGGTTTACCGTTTTCGAAGACAACCATACTGCCTACGGCTGCCTTTCCCTGTATATTGGATATGTCGTAGCATTCCATTCTCGCAGGTTTCCGTGGCAGACCGAGTTCTTTCTTGATCTCAGATAATCCTTTACTAATATCGGTAGAGGAAATCTGCCTTTTAATTTTCATCTGCAGTAGGCCCTGGTTGGCATTCCGTGCGACAATGTCCACCAGTTGTTTCTTGTTTCCCCGGGACGGAACCTGGATTTTGACGCTGCTACCCCTTTTACCGCGGAGCCAGTCTTCTATAACTACCTTATCTTCAACCTTGTGCTGAAGAAGAAGCAGCGGTGGTATGTACGATGCGGACCCGTAGAACTGCTTGATAAATCCGGTCATTATCTGCTCAGGCTCCTCGGAATCGACTCCCTGGAGTATGAAACTTTCCCTGCCTATCAGCTTGCTGCCGCGTATAAAAAAGACCTGAACGAAAGCACGGTCGCGCTCGGTGACGAAGGCGATGACATCCTGTTCTCCCTGCACTTTGGCAGCCAGTGACTGGTTTTCGATGATACGGTTTATCGATTGTATCTGGTCTCTGTAAGTACCGGCTAGTTCGAAGTCGAGTGATTCGGACGCTTTCTTCATCCTGGTTTCCAGCATCCGTACGATCTTCTCCTGCTTTCCTTCAAGGAAGAGAATTACCTGCCTGATAATTTCCAGATACTCCTGCTTGTTTATGGCGCCGATACAGGGTCCGGGACACAGGCGTATATGATAGTTCAGGCAAGGTCTCTGTTTCGTGCCGGTTATCGGCGTAGTGCATGAGCGGAGGGGAAAGATTCCTCTCAAAACCTTGATTGTCTGGCGGAGTGATTTCGCGCTCGAGAACGGACCGAAATATCTTCCGCCATCTTCCTGCACCTGACGGGTGAGAAATACTCTAGGCCATTCTTCGTCGAGAGATATTTTCAGGTAGGGGTAAGACTTGCCGTCTTTCAATCTGATGTTATAGAACGGCTGATGCCTCTGGATAAAGTTGTATTCGAGGATTAACGCCTCTTCTTCGGTATTGGTAACATAGAATTCCAGGTCGGCAATATTTCTCACCAGCCGTCGTGTTTTAGGTGCATGCTGGGACTGGTTATAGAAATACGACTTTACTCTGTTTTCAAGGCTAGTAGCTTTCCCTACATAGATGATTTTCCCGGAGGGATCCTTGAATATATAGATACCCGGGCTTTGAGGTAACTGTTTGAGTTGTTCCCTGACAAGATCGGTCGCAGTATTCATCGTTCTCTAAAGACATTTTATACCCTACAGTCAATGCGGCACAAAAGGAAGGATATAACTAGTTATAATGCTGGAAATTTACATGATATCTCTACAGACGTACACGACATTTCTATTGCCGTATAAATCATCTTTCTGCAGATAGGTTACCCGTGCCGGGGCTGCCCGGAAATTACAGTAGTCCATATTCTCTACCGGTACTTTCAGCCATGCCATGATAATAAAGGTCAGGGCTTGGCCATGTGAAACAATTATTAGATACTCGTCATTTTTCGAGATAATTTCATCCAGATATTCACAGATCCTGGTTCCGACATCCTTCCTGGTTTCTGCGTTCTTGTATATCCGGTGATTCAGCCGGTCACCGTCTTCGGGAAGGGGAGTGATATGTTCATTTCTCCATTCTCTCGGTTTTCCTTCAGCATCACCGAAACTCATTTCCCTGAGACGTTCATCCTGAATTACGCTGCTGTGAAACGGTCGTGCGATGATTTCAGCCGTTTCAAAAGCCCGTTTGAGGTCGGATGAATAGACAGGAATGCCAGATATACTTATCTCCCCATAGAGGAAGTCAGCTAATTTCTCAGCCTGGTTAACACCTTTTTCTGTTAGGGATGTATCGTACCAGCCGCCGGCCAGGTCCTGGATATGATGAAGTGACTGAGCGTGCGTTACTACATAGACATTCTGCATTGGTTACTCCTGAGAAATGATTCCGGGTAGACTTACAGTGGATTATAACCCAAACAGCATATCGACAAAATACCTGATGGGAATAGGAGGGGTATTCGGCTGGTGAAAGTAGTTTACTACGCTACCTGGTTCAGAGTAGCCAGGAACTCGGCATTGTTCCTGGTCTTCTTCATCCGTTCGAGTACGCGTTCCATTGCCTCGGCATAGTTCGGTGAGTCTGAAGTAATCATAGAGACCATGCGTCTCAACAACCAGGATTTCTGGAGAGTCGGGCCGTCGAGGAGTAGTTCTTCACGCCTGGTGCCGCTACGTTCTATGTCTATTGCCGGGTATACCCTTCGGTCGGCCAGTCGCCGGTCAAGATGCAGTTCCATGTTACCGGTGCCCTTGAACTCCTCGTAAATAAGGTCGTCCATACGGCTGCCGGTATCGATCAGACAGGTAGCTATGATCGTCAGACTGCCACCTTCTTCCGTATTACGGGCGGCGCCAAAGAAATGCTTGGCCGGGTAGAGTGCACCAGGATCGATACCGCCGGAGAGAGTACGTCCGCTTGAAGGCATGGCAAGATTATATGAACGGGTAAGACGCGTAATACCATCAAGTAGCATGAGTACATCTTTTCCGCTTTCCACCATCCGTTTTGCCCGGTTCAGTGCCAGCGCGGCAACGCGGGTGTGGTCTTCAACAGGCTCATCGAATGTTGCGGCGATTACCTCACCGCCAACCGAGCGTTTCATATCGGTAACTTCTTCGGGACGTTCGCCGATAAGACAGACCATCAGGTGTAAATCGCTATAATTGGACATCGCTGAATTAGCTATCGATTTCAACAAAGTCGTTTTTCCCGATTTAGGCGGAGAAACAATGAGACCACGCTGACCTCTGCCAATGGGGGCGACAAGGTTAAGAAGTCGAGATGCTATGTCATTGTCAGGCCCTTCGAGGTTGATCAGTTTATCCGGGAATGTCGGAACCAGGGAGCCGAAGTGAGGTCGGCTTTTAGCAAGTTCCGGATTAATATCGTTTACTGCTTCGATGCGTAGTAGACTGAAGTATTTCTCTCCTGCTCTTGCTGGTCTTCCCTGGCCGACTACCATATCGCCGTCACGCAGTCCGAACCTGCGTATCTGTGACTGGGATACATAAATATCTGTAGAGCTTGGCAGGAGCGAGTCGTTTCTGAGAAATCCATACCCGTCACTCATTATTTCTAATATCCCACCGCAGAAGGTATTTCCTTCCTGTTCTGTATATGCCTGGAGGAGGCGTATAATCAAATCCTGCTTTTTCAGACCGGTATAATTCGTTATACCCATTTCCTTAGCGATGTCAACTAGCTCATCTCTCGTTTTATTCTCAAGCTGGCTGATATCCATTTTTAAAATTTCGTTGTCCATGGTTGATGCTTCCTTAAATCGTTAATTAAACGATATTATCACTTGGTGGTGTTTTTCCAGTCTGCGAGGAAACGGCTGATTCCGGCATCGGTCATAGGGTGCTGGATCATTTTCATCAGCACGTCATAGGGGATAGTGGCGATATGAGCGCCGATGACAGCGGCACGCAGGCAATGCTCCGGGTGCCTGATACTGGCGGCAATAACCTCTGTGTTAATATCGGGATAGTTATCATATATATGAAGGATGTCTTCAACAAGTTGCATTCCATCCTGTCCAATATCATCGAGTCTGCCCACGAAGGGGCTGATATACCTGGCTCCTGAAAGGGCAGCTAAAAGTGCCTGGTTTGCTGAGAAACAGAGTGTCATATTCACCTTAATATTTTCCTTCGCAAGGATTGAGGTTACTTCAAGCCCGTCAGCGTTAACAGGTATCTTGATAACGACATTCGGTGTCCAGGCGGCCATTTCGCGGGCTTGTTCCAGCATTGGTTCCACTCCTTCTACGACAACCTCGGTGGAGATAGGCCCGGGAATTATAGATGCTATCTCTTTAATAGTAGCTTCGTAGTCGGTTGCTCCCGCCCGTGCCATCAGGGTAGGGTTGGTCGTTACCCCACTTACAACACCTAATTTAGACGCTTGTCTGACCTCTTCAATATTGGCTGTGTCCAGAAAAATACGCATCCTAATTTGCCTCGGGGTTTTATTCATCGGATGTGAATGGTAAAGGTGGCTGATCCCCTTCTCTCAGTATATCCTTGGCTGAGGCGATAAAATCACGGAATAGCGGGTGGGGACGGCCCGGTCTGGAGCCGAATTCCGGATGAAACTGGCATGCTACCATCCACGGGTGACTGCTGATTTCACAGATTTCTACTAGGTTGCCGTCCGGAGACACTCCGCTGCAAACCAGCCCTGCTTCCTGAAGACAGTCGCGATATTTATTATTAAATTCGTACCGATGGCGGTGCCGCTCCTGAATCAGTGACTGGTTATATGCTTTCGAACTCAAGGTATTTTCCAGAAGCTGGCATGGATAATTACCAAGACGCATTGTTGCACCCATATTGTTAAGATCCTGGTTCGGTAGAAGATCTATCACCGGATTCTTCGTTTCAGGATCAAATTCAGTTGAATTCGCGTCTTCTGTATTCAGCACATATCGTGTATATTCAATAACCATAACCTGCATTCCCAGGCAGAGTCCCAAGTAAGGAATGTTATTTTCACGGGCGTATCTTGCTGCTACGACCATGCCTTCAATTCCTCTTATTCCGAAGCCTCCAGGTACTATTATTCCTTGGGCATTGCGAAGCTGGGCTTCACAACCTCCCTCTTCGAGTGTCTCGGAAGGAATCCAGTTGAACTCTATGCATCTGTTATGGAACAAAGCTGCATGGTTAAGCGCTTCGCGGACCGAGTAATAAGCATCCTCAAGCTCGACATACTTCCCGACCAACGATATGTTCACCGGCTCCTTGGGTACTTTCAACGATTCAACCAACGATCTCCATTGACTCAGGTCACAGTGGTTCGCTTTGATCTTCAGTTTATCGACTATCAGCTGTCCCATTCCCTCTTCTTCGAGTGCTATGGGTACTTCGTAAATACTTGGTATGGTAGGCATCGGGATCACTGCATTTTTTTCAACGTCACAGAACAGAGAGATCTTGTCTCTTATTTCGTCAGCAATAGGCAGGTCAGCGCGGCAAACAATGATATCGGGCTGGATACCGATACGCCGTAATTCATTTACACTGTGCTGGGTAGGTTTGGTTTTTAACTCCTTGGTGGTGGCGAGATAAGGAAGAAGCGTGACATGTATGTAAAGGACGTTATCCCTGCCTACATCATTTCTCATCTGCCGGATAGCTTCAAGGAATGGCTGACCTTCGATATCGCCCACCGTTCCACCGACTTCGATTATCAATACTTCTGCCTTCGATTTCTCCGCCAGATTTTTAAATCGTGCTTTTATTTCATTGGTAACGTGCGGTATTATCTGTATTGTTCCGCCGAGGAAATCACCTCTTCTTTCCTTGGCTATGACAGTACTGTAAATTTGCCCTGAAGTAACATTCGATTCACTGGTTGTATTTATATCTACAAATCGTTCGTAGTTACCTAGATCAAGATCGGTTTCAGCTCCATCCTGTGTTACGAATACCTCTCCGTGTTGGTAAGGAGACATCGTCCCCGGATCTACGTTTAAATATGGATCCAGTTTCTGAAGTGATACCGAAAGGTTTCGACTCTTGAGAATGGTGCCTATCGAAGCAACAGTGATACCCTTACCTACGGCACTTACTACACCACCGGTTATAAAAATATATTTTGACATACAAGATAACCAGGCAAAATATCCAAACGGTGTATGAAAGACAACATCAAGTTGGAACTTTGGAGAGAAACCATGTTAGAGGTTTCTTTTATTTTATAAACAGAATTTTGAATTTGTCAAGTGTGTTTATCACGGCAAGCCACAATTATCCATCAACTACTTTGTTCCCTTTATCCTGTTAATTAGTATCCTGAGGACTATGGCGGCCCCGATGGCTATAACCACTTGGAGTAGCAGGAGCTGTTTTAACAATGATGATATTACGGGTATGACAATGAGTAAAAAAATTAATACTACTACAAAGATAGCAATATCCCGCAGGAAATCTTTTTTCAGCATACAGAAGTATAAGAATAGCAGAGTATGTCTGTCAAAGCTGATTAAAATAATTTACGAATAATTTTGCTTATTAAATACCTCGGTGTTGTATAATATTTGCACCGACAAGTAAAATCACCAGGATGATGGATTCAGGAGGTAAAATGGAGAGATCGACCGTACTTGCTGTAGGCGACTCTTACCATCTCAGGATAGGTAAGGACAGAATCGTGTATGCCGGCATGCCATCAGAAAATGTATATTCAATAGTCCAGAGAAAGGCAAGCGGCTACCAGGGATTTGCCTGGAACCTCTATTTCCCCAGAAGAAAATCTGACATTAACATTGATGGTGTAAATATTATCGTAGAAAATGTATCGTCTGAAGATATTAGGTTCAGCATACCCTAACATCTGAGAAAGGAGGAAAATAATGACAGCGAGGAAACATTTTACAGCAGAGGAAGCCAAGAAAATAGGGGAACAACTCGGTATCGACTGGACTGAGTTTGACGTTGAACAGTTCAGGATGGGGATGGACGTGGAACTCGAGCATGGGCTTATTGATCCCGCTACAAATGTAACTGACGACGATCCTTTGATGACAGGGAAGATAGCTCTTGCTCACCTGAACGAGTTTGGCGACTACTATACCAGGCTGGAAATCATGGAAAGGGAAGCGGAAGGCAGGTAGTAGATAATCCAGACATAGGAGGATAATAAGTTGTCTTTAACACCCGAGGAAAGAAGAAAAATCTACGAAGAAGAAAAAGCAAGGATAGAAGCCAGAGAATCGCTTGAGAGGGAGAGAAAGGGAGCTTCTTTCGAGACGAGTACCGGACTAATGCCGAACGTAGCATCCCTTCTCTGTTATGTAGGTGGTTGGATAAGCGGTATCATCTTTTTCGTCCTTGAACAGAAGAATATGGATGTACGTTTTCACGCTGCGCAATCGATTATCGTGTTCGGAACTCTCACAATAGCAGGAACGATCTTAGGTTTGATTCCTGTGGTCGGGAACGCCTTTTCTGTAATAATCGGTATCATAGCTGTCACACTCTGGGTCATTTTGATGGTGAAGGCCTATAACGGAGAAAGATACAGGATAGTTGGAGCAGCTGGTATTGCTGACAATATCACTGGAATTAAGGTACATCATGATAAATCAGAACCGATATCATCGTCACCTGAATCCGAAGTTCAGGCTGTGGTTCAGGAAGAAATCAAAACTACTTCCCAAATTCCACCGGCACCAGTTATAAACCTGGATAGGGAGATTGGCAGGAAGATCGAAGAGTATTTTACAAAAAAAAGAGGTGGGCGTATAGCAGCCTCAGCTTTCACCATTGCTTTCAGTATCGTTATTCTTATCTTTTTTAATTACTTCAGTGATTATGTGGCTTATTACTCTTCGGACAGAGTGGACGGTGTCGTTACCTGGACCAGGGCGCCATTTTTTACCGATGATATCAGTCTCTGGTTGCCGATTCTAACAACGGCATTAGTTGTGTCCATAATTGGTCATACCGTAATGATAATTTTCGATAGGTATGTTCTTCGAGAGGTTATCCAGGTAATTATCGATGCTTTTTCACTCGTTTCAGCAATAACTCTTGTTACCGTATTCCCCTTTGATTTTTACGTGATACCAAGCACTTCGGTAGGCGAAAGCGTTGAAATTGGCGTAACCGTAGTGTTGATCTGTGTTTGTGTAGGAATAGGGATAGGAATACTTGTCAGGTGTATCAAGTTCCTCGTGAACCTTGGCAAAGGCATGACGAATTACGAACAAGGCGTTTAGTACATCAAGGCGGATATGGTAAAGATGGTAGTATGTACCCGCTTTATTACATGCTTTTCATTGTCTCTTTTTACAGAATTACGCCTTTGTCTTTAAGAACTGCTATGTCTTCCCATGTGTAGCCTAAATCGATCAGGGTGAATTCATTGTCCTGACCTACTTCAGGAGCGGAAGTTTTAATTTCTGCCGGATTTTGTTTAAATTTTACCGGAGTCGCGATTACTGGAAAAATCCCGAGGGGATGAGGAAGATCAGTAAATATTTCACTCGCTATTGCCTGCGGATCGGTGATGACTTCCGTAGGACTTTGAACTTTGGCATAAATGAGGTTATTTTCACGGAAACGCGGTTCCCACATATCGGAATCACCGGAAGCCAGTACTTCATCGATTATCCGGATAAGCTCCTCACAGTTATCTTCACGTACTTCCATTGAGTTAAACCTGGGATCGTTTTCCAGTTCGGGCTTCTTTATTGCTTTACAAAATCCTGGCCACACCGGGTCCGATTGCAGCATCGACATCTGGAACCATCTTCCATCTCCAGCCTGGTATACATTGTAGAGAGGGTTTTTTGCCTTGGTACGGTCGTCTTTGATTGCTGTTATTCCCACCAGGGCAGCCTCGATATCCAGGGCAAGTGTCCAGATACCGGCGTTGAACAGGGAAAGTTCCAGTTCCTGACCTTCACCGGTTTTTTCCTTGCGGTAGAGAGCAGCCAGGATACCGGCTAAGGCTTGTGGTGCCGCAACACCCCTGTCTATCATTCCACCGCGAAGCCTTGGTGGTGCGCTTCCGGGTTCTCCAATCATATACTGCATACCGGTACGTGCCCATCCTGCTGCATGGTCGAAACCACGTTGCTCACTGTCGGGTCCTTTCGAACCATACCCACTGATGGTAGCGTATACTATCGATGGATTTATTTTACTTACACTTTCGTAGTCGGCATTTAGTTTTTTCAGTGAGTCTAGTTCATAATTGGACAGAAATACATCGGCTTCCTTAATTAGTTTATAAAGGATTTGCTGGCCTTCATTGGTTTTCAGATTGATGGCAAGACTTTTCTTGTTACGGTTGAACAGTTGAAATGTCCAGTTTACACTGGCATCGCCGATTTCGATTTCGGTGGTCATCCCGTGAGCACCTTTCAATCCGCGGAACATATCTCCGGTAAGTGGTTCTACTTTAATAACCTCGGCACCCCAGTCTGCCATCCATACAGAAGCAACTGGAATAGCCTCCATATGTTCCATTGCGACTACCTTAAGTCCCTCAAGTACCCCTGCCATTAAGCTACTCCTTTAAGTAATACTGTTCAAATAGAAGTATATATTATCGGTAAAATCTCAACAACCTTCGAAAATCCGGGAAATGTTAAAATTATGCAAATTTTTACGTATTTACTATTGACTTGAGTAAATATATGAAGTAAAATTTTGTCTTAGTATTTCGGGAAATAATTAAAACTGACACATTTCTAAACCCACTCAGGAGTAGTTATGAGTATGATAAAACAACCTAGTCCGACCTGGTATAAAGAAATCTGGGCTGCTGGTAACAACATCAGACCATGGGTAGGTGATACAAAAAACGAAGTGGACTTTATAACAGATGTCATGGAATTATCAGGTTCCGAAAGGATTCTAGATCTGGCCTGTGGTTTCGGCAGGCATGCCGTCGAACTGTCACGAAGAGGCTTTTCTGTCGTAGGGGTGGATATTACTCCTGAATATATCCTGGAAGCTGAAAGAATGGCTTTTTCGGAGGGGCTGAACTCGCGATTTATTTGTACTGATATTCGAGACTATTCCTGTTTTGAAGAATTTGATGTGGTCCTGAACATGTCGGACGGGGCTATCGGTTATCTTGAAGATGACTTTGAGAACCAGAAGATATTTAATATAATCGCTTCTTCCCTTAAAAAAGGGGGGAAACATTTCATGCATATACATAATGCCGACCATGCCGAACTGCACTTCCCACAAAAAAACTGGCAGATTGATGATGATACTCTTTCACTACCGGAGTTTCGCTGGGACAAACAGAGTAGACGAATGTTATCCGGAGGATTAGGAATAGAATTTGGTAGTGTCGTATACAGACCCGATGATACTGATTTCAGACCGCATTCGACTATTCGGTTATATTCACTCCAGGAAATCGAAGAAATATTTAACTCCAGGAAAATGGTAATAAAGAAAACCTTCGGGAAATTCGATCAAACCGTCCCCGCATCGCACTGGGAACCAGAACTCTTGGTCTACTCGGAAAAGCTGTAGATATTTATCGGTTAGTCCTTTTCGATAGACACTTTATCAAGCATTACTATACCAAGAGGGTTAAGGTAGTAATCCTTGACATAGGGTTTTACAAGCAAATAGTTTTCCCCGAAGAATAACGGGATACAGCAGGCTTTTTCTACAAGGAGTCGTTCTACTCTGGAATATATTTCGAGACTTGTGGATAAATCCTTTTCTAGGCTTGCTTCATTCAATAAGGCGTCAACTTCGGGATCACTGTATCCGCCGTAATTATTCTTTACACCGGTCTCAAACAGAACTGAGAGAAATCCCTGTGGATGTGGATAATCAGCTACCCAACCTATATCGAATAATTCGTCTTTTTCTTCGGCAAGCTTATATATATACCTTTCTGGTTCAAGCTGTCTTACTTTTACGTCTACTCCGAGTGTTTGCCTCCATTGATCGATAATGGCTTCAAGTTCCTGTGATATTATCCCACCCCATCCTGCGGTAGTGAGGGTTATCGGTGGTAGAATATCTATATTTCCATAAGAGGAATTTTGAAGCATGTCCCTGGCTTTGTCCGGGTTGTATTCCAGACCTGCAAGACCTTCGTTAAAACCGGGCATACCGATCGGTAGTATCCCATCTGCTGGTTCGACCATATCCCTGTATATAAGAGATGTGATCTTTTCCTTGTCGATCGCCATTGAGAAGGCAGCCCTTACGTAGTAATCGTTAAAAGGTGGTTTCTCGGAATTGAAGCCGATAAAGTAAAAACTGAATTCAGGGAAAATCCTTAATTCATTATAGAAAGGATCGTTAATATCTGTAACCCTATCTTTGAATGACACCGGAACGCCAGTAACATCGATCTCGCCGGTCTCGTACATGACAATGGGTACTCCTCCCCACAAGGAAAAATTCACTCTACTCAGTTTTGCCGGTTCACCATAATATTGATCATTCCATACCAGTACAAGTCTATCTCCTTCCGTCCATTGACCAAGTTTAAAGGGACCGGTTCCGTTCGGATTATGCCACCAGTTCTTACCTGATTCTACGTTTTTTCTATCTATGACGAAGGTAGTAGGGTAGGTAAGCTTGTAAAGAAAATACGATCTTGGAGCATCGATATTTACTACAAGGATGTAATCACCTTTAACGATCAGTCCCTTTATCTCAGGATCACCCCCTGAAAGTGTTTCCTTTACGCCAATTATATCCCCGAGATAGGTTTCGGCAGTTGAAGAACCTGTTGCGGGATTACAGGCACGTTCCCAGGAGTACTTGAAATCCGAGGCTGTAACTTGTGTTCCATCGTGAAATTTCACGTCCTTTCGCAAGTAGAATGTATAGGTCATACCGTCATCACTGATCCCCCACTTCTCAGCTATATCCGGTATGGGTTCAAGGTTGTTATCGAGACGTACCAGGCCGCTGAATATCTGAGTTACATACTGGTGGGAGGTGGAATCACCGGATATTGCCGGATCAAGTGTATGAGGATCGATGCCGTATAGATTCAGGACATCATTTTTCCCTGGAGGTTCTATGTTACTCTGTGAATTTTTACACGCTACCGATAATACGGAAAGAATGCAGAGTATGGTGAGAATTAGAAAGGATATTCGAGAAAATATTCGCATAATCTGTGTATCCTGATAGGATTTGTACTAAATTATAATATAGTCATTTTCTGTATGATGATTGATGGATGTTATTAACAAAGACGCAATTATCTATCTTATCTTCAAAACCGGGTAATTACCTTTCTGGATTTCCATTTCTCAGATTATAGTAGTCAAGGGCTTTCCTAAGGGCAATAGCACCGCGTTCCAGTGAAATAAAGGCAGGAATCCCGCCTTCCTGGAGTTCCTTCATTACTTTTCCAGCCTGTTCTACATCACCGGGTGAGAATGCCCAGGCGAGAATAGCAATCACAGGCTTCTTAATATTCTGCTTGATGTCTACGAGTAATTTAGGAAAACTCTCTCCCGGAGGACCTCCGGGCCCCATTCCAGCAGCTACAAGTAGTGCCAGGTTATCGATATTTTCATCGCGAGCCAGTATCTCGATGATGCGTCTTATCTCTCGCCGGTTCTGGTTGCCTGTATCTACAGGATTACGATAACCTCCACCGATAAGAGTGAAAAACGATGCCAGTTCTTCATATGAATTATTAGTAAGAGTGGGTACTCTCAGCCCTGCTTCGCCGAAGGCATCCGAGATAGCAACCGACTGACCTCCCGAGACTCCGGTAATACCCACTCGATTACCGCGTACAGGTGGCAGGAAATAAACGACTTTAAGGGTGTCGATAAGTTCATCCAGGCTCGATACTTTCACTGCTCCGCACTGGGCTACGGCAGAATCCCAGACGGAATATGAAACAGCGAGAGACCCGGTATGAGAAGCGATAGCCCTGTCACCTTCTTCGGTACGACCGCCCTTCCAGATAACGACAGGTTTTTTAGCAGCAACTTCCCTGAGTACCTTGAGAAACCGTTTGCCGTCTTTTACTCCTTCGATGTACATTCCGATAACTTTTATTCCCGGATCATTACCGAAAAACTCAAGGTAATCAGGTGAATCAAGGACGATGCCGTTCCCGAAACTGACTGTCTTGTTGATTGCCAATCCCTGGAGAGAAGCCTGCCTGTTGAAGGTGACGGCATGGGTGCCGCTTTGTGAAATTAATCCTACTGGACCGGCTACAGGTGCTTCCTGGAAAGCTGCTCCCTGTCCAACCCCAATACTGGGGTTGAAGATTCCCATACAGTTCGGACCGACTACGTGGAAATTACTTTTTTCGGCAATCTCTATCATCATTTTTTCAAGGTTGATTCCTTCTTCGGTATACGTTTCTGAAAAACCAGCCGTAAAGAAATGAGCTGCAGCAACGTCTTTCTGTATCAGGTCATTAAGGATTCTTGGTGCTATTACTCTGGGCACTGCCACTATTGCCAGGTCAACCGGTTCAGGTATGTCCATCAAACTCGTGAAATTCTCTATTCCCAGAGCTTTGATACCCTCGATCTCTTCTGGAGCTACCTGTACCGAATACAGTTTACCCTTGAAGTTTGAGTGAGAACGCAGCCACATATAGTTGGTTTCTTTTTTATCTCCGATTATCGCAATGCATTTCGGACTAAAAGCCCTCTCGAGTTTTTTATGGTCAGCTTTCAATGTTCTCTCCGTTTCATTATTACCGATCGTCTATATCGATATATAGACTCGTTCCCGTGCACAATATTAGTTAAATCATAGCATAAGGCTCAAATTGAGTGAAATACTGGGTACCTTTTTGCATGGTTATTAAATGCACCACATACAAGAATAGGCTGGTCTGAATCACGATATGCCTGTTATGCTCAGAGTAATGTATAAGCCTTTGGTCGGTGGTCAGAATCCACTCGTTGCCAGTTATTTTTATACCTACTTGCGATGAGTTGCCTCAACTTCTGAAATAAGCACACCGGCATCGTAGGCTTGAGTTGATAGAGGCATTAAGGAACTTTAACTGTGGGTGGTCCAGGGAGTATAGTTATTTGCCCACCCCAGGTACACATCAATTTGCATGTGTCCGTCAAAGCTGGCTTTTTTCCGATCAGCACTGTTGGTGAACCGGGTGCCCATGGCCCCGGTGTAACAGGAACACAAGGCATGGGGGTTAAAACTCCCAAAGCGGCTGATGTTGCGCTTGCTACTGTAGGATTAGACAATGAACTACACACACCAAAGGGCATGATATTTTTCATTGGTATATTGTCCATAATAGTGCCGACTGACTTCTTGCTACCCATCACCTGGTTCGGTGGAGTAACGCTGAAAACACTCGGCGCGGCTCCAAAAGTGCACGTGAGCTGTGCTCCGACAGTAACTAACATTGCCATACCGCATTCCCCCTAAAAACTGAATCGGTCTTTGCCCCAGAGGAAATCTGAAACCTTTCAGGTCTGGACACATTATAACATGAAGAGCAAGTTAACTGTTTAACTCTTGTTGGGTAGCGTTCGGACACCCGTAATGTGTTTGGACCAAATTACGGTAAATGTATTCATTTCGTAATTTATAATGGTCGTGGATTAGTTCAGATTATTCCGCACCTAAACTAACGCCGAATCCTTCACAATTACATATTAGGGTATTACCTGCGTCACGAATTCAAGCTATTCAATATGAAATAGACATTAGTATTGCTGAGAAATCTCCCTTGTTCCAGAACTCTTCTACCTGTTGGTGGATATTTGCTTTTAAAGAAAAGAAGTCAAACTAAAACCAGAAGTAATTAAAGCCAGATTATTTACCAGACCGGAAACTGAAATAATGATCCTGGTGTGCTAGAACAATCCTAATCTTTTCAGACTTCTGAAATCATTATCACCTGTTATCACATGATCAAGGACTTCGATACCCAGGATATCTCCCGCATCGGCAAGTCTCTTAGTTAGCTTGATGTCGTCTTCAGAAGGCTCAGGTTCTCCCGAAGGATGGTTATGGACAAATATTACCGATGCGGCACTCGCCGTAAGGGCTTCTTTAAAGACTTCCCTGGGGTGTACTATACTACTGTCCAGGCTGCCAACGGAAACCTCAGATGTTTTTATAAGTTTTCCTCTTGTATCAAGACTTAACACCAGAAAATACTCCTTCTTTTTACCCTTGAGCTTTTTCTGTACCAAGTTAACGACATCCTCGGGCGTCTTGACTACAGGTTTCTTATCAGATTCATGGGATTTCTCAAGCCTGTTCGCCAGTTCAAATGCTGCCTTGATCTGGGATGCTTTGGCAGGCCCGATACCTCTAATCTTCGCAAGTTCTTCAATTGTGGCATCCGCTATTCCTTTAAGATTACCGAACTGGCTTAACAACCTTTGTGAGGTGACAGTTACAGATTCACCGGAAATTCCTCTTCCCAGTATTAAGGCAAGAATTTCCTGGGCGGAGAGAGCTTCGACGCCGTACTTGTACAGCCTCTCGCGAGGTCTTTCAGAAACGGGCAGGTCATGTATAGTGAATGATTTTTTACCCATTAAAGACTCCCTGAAGCTGGTAACAAAGCGAGTACAGCTAGTACTCGATCAGTTCCGGTTAATACTGATGCATTATTTTGATCTAAGTATTTTTGATTTACATAATCACGCCATATCTCGTCAAGTCCGTCCATATCAAATCCATACACTTTTTCAAGAGCATCATCATAATCGATACCCTCGGTCATAACGGTCAGTAATTCCAACATTTTCTCACGACCGTATGTATTAATGAGCATAGATACAAGGCTGTGACTCTGAGCATACGACAAATACGAAAGATGAGCATAGGCTGAAAAAGGACTGGCGAGGCTTCGAACCGATATAAGAGTATCGTTCTTAATCGCCTGGCTCAAATAGTCACTGAAAGCTTGTGTGAGAGAGCCTTCCATATACATAGCAAGCCCCTCATCAAGCCATACGGGAAGATCCAAATATGGATTATAGGTCAATCGATGGATAACGAGGTGAGTGAGTTCGTGGACAATTGTCCTTAATCCCCATTCAACGTTTGAGGTTTCTATACCTATGGCTATACAGTTATACAGAGGATAAGCAACTCCACCGGTCCATGTCTGGGGGAAGATCATACCACTTCGCAGGTCATTTGAATTTGCGTAAATATATATTTCAACCGGATCTGTAATCCCGACTCCAGTGCTTTCGTATAACCTTTCAAGCCCCGTGATCGTGGCTGAAATTAGTTCTTCTGCAAATTCCTTATCTCCCTTGTACCAGTAGAGAGTAGTACTGCTTTGCCTGATACTTTTCCATCCGAAACGGGTATCATTATATCTTAGCGTCACAGGTTGAGTTTCAAGAACATTACCGTCTGCGTCCAGAACTGACCACCAGTATTGTATGTTCGTTCCGGGTGGCATTCCTCCCGTCTTTCTCATATCCCAGGCCCATTTTGCTGTAACATGGCGGTCGGGTAGGATATCGAGCAGCACTTCACTCGTCACATGAGCATACGATAATCGGTCTACATACATAAATAATCTGACGTCTGTGATATTTGAATCACTTTCGGCAGACAGAATGAAATTCAGTTTATCAGGGAATTCAACTTCAGTAAAACTCTCTATAACATTTATTCCACCTGCTGCTAATGATGGACTAACGGGAGTTAACACTCCCAGCAGGAGTATTACGGATAGCAGGATTTTAGTTTTCTTTATCACTATTGTTTCCCTACGATCGAACGGAGATAAGCGGTTATAAGACCATCCAGATCTCCATCCAACACTGCATCAGGATTATTTGACTGGTAGTCGGTCCTGTGATCTTTCACCATTTTATAAGGATGAAGGACATAACTTCTTATCTGGTTGCCCCATCCGGCAAGAACTCGATCGCCCTTCAGTTTTGTTCGTTCTTCGGCTAATTTCGCCATCTCGATGTTTAGTAAACGTGACTGAAGAATCGTGAGTGCGATATCTTTATTCTGGTGTTGAGATCGCTCACTCTGGCATGTTACGACCAGACCTGTCGGAAGGTGTGTTACCCTTACCGCACTGCTGGTTTTCTGCATATGCTGACCACCAGGCCCGCTTGAACGGAAGGTGTCTATTTTAACTTCGTCGGGTTCGATGGTGATATCTACCCCGGATTCCGCTTCCGGTAATACTTCGATTAAGACGAATGAAGTATGTCTTGCATGGTCAGCATCAAACGGAGAAAGGCGGACCAGCCGATGAACGCCGTGTTCCGATTTAAGAAAGCCGAAAACATATTCTCCGGTAATACTGATAGTTGAACTCTTTATACCGGCTTCATCTCCAGGTGAAGTGTCAAGAATTTCAGTAAGATAGCCACGTCTTTCAGCCCAGCGGAGATACATTCGTTGAAGCATTTCTGCCCAGTCCTGTGATTCGGTACCTCCTGCTCCTGCGTGAATAGCCAGGATGGCATTCCTGGAATCATACTCTCCGCTAAAAGCCATTTCAAGTTCAAGTTCATCCAGGTAAGAAGATACGGACTCGATCTCAACTTCATATTCTTCCCGGAACAGCGCATCTTCCTCGGCAAGAGATACCATTTCACTGATATCTTTCACCCTTCTCTCCAACCCACGCCAATTTTCAATTACTTTATTGATCTCTGATAGGCGACGCATTGTTTTCTTTGCGTTTACCTGGTCAAGCCAGAAATCCTGCTTAACGGATTGCTTTTCTAATCTAGTGCTTTCTTTCTCTTTTGCAGCAACATCAAAGATGCACCAGAGCGTTAGCTATTCTGGTCTGTAGGTCTTCAAGTTTATCTCTTAGTTCCTGCACTTATCAACTCCCTGATATTATTATACATGATGTTTTTCTATTATTTGGCAGAAGGACTTTTTATTTGCAGGTTACCTCCCGCAGCAAGATGAGCAAGACGGGTCGGCTGAGGTAATCGGTAACCGCGGCAGCAATTGATTATCCAGCCAGTTGCGGTGTTCAAGCTAATCTTATGACCAATGGATACATATACGGGCTTTACTCCACGTTTGGTACGTAAAACTGCTCCTATTATCTCAACTTTATCAATAAGGTTAGAATAGTCACCAGGTTCGTTTTCAGGTTCAGTATGGCTGCCACACAATCGTGATTTGGCACAACCTATAGTTGGTATATCCATCACCACACCAAGATGGGAAGCAAGTCCGAACCTGCGTGGATGAGCGATACCCTGTCCGTCGACGATAACGAGATCTGGGGTAATTGAAAGTTTTTCACAGGCAGCCAGTGTAAGTGGTAATTCTCTGAATGAGAGCAGTCCTGGAACGTAAGGGAATTCGAGGTTTCCTGAAGTTGTCTGAATATCAATGATATCGAGATCAGGGTAATTCAGGAGAACTGCGCTTGCGATTGCGGTTTTACTTGTTCTTTTGATTGACATATCAACTCCGGCAACGTATTTGACATCAGGTAGCATATCATGATGTATAACCCGGTCTGCAAGGTTGTTCTGTATCTCAAAAGCCCGGGTGGTATTGAGTGGGGTAGTGTATATGATTTCCTTTACCACAAAATGGATTATATCCATATCGCTTTCTTTTTACAATCCCTGCCTGCTATTGACAGACATTATCTAATAGCGCATAATAGCCTATAAACATTATGGTCAAGATACGTTTAAGAAGAGTAGGAGCAAAGAACAGACCGAGTTACAGGCTGGTAGTAGCTGACTCTCGGGCTCCCCGGGATGGAGCATTTATCAGCGTGATCGGTCACTATAATCCTCTTACTGACCCGGAAGAAATAGTGATCGATGAAGAAAAGGCACTTGACTGGCTCAAACAAGGTGCACAGCCGACAGAAACTGTCAGCAGATTGTTAAACAAGACTGGTATTTTAGATAAGTTTAGAACAATCAAGGAGAAATCATGAAAGAGCTAGTAGAGTATATTGCCAGGTCCATTGTTAATTCACCCGACGATGTGGTCGTCACCGAAGAAGAAAATGAACAAGGCATTACACTCAAACTGCAGGTTGCCGATGATGACAAAGGTAGAGTTATTGGTAAGCAGGGTCGCATAGCTGAAGCGATGCGTACTCTGGTAAGGGTAAAGGCAGCAAAAGCAGGCACCAGAGCTACCCTCGAAATCATTTAACCTCGCTACTTCAATAACCGGTTCATACGTTGTAACTACTAAAATCAGCAAAATAATATTTGACTGGATAGGTTAAGGTGTGCCCTTACGGGGCATTTTAGCTTTTTTATTCTCCTTGTAAACACCGGAGATAGTTGATGCGATCTACACCAGAATCTGAACGCTGGGTTATATGCCCGGTGTGCAGCAAACCGAATCCTGAAGGCACTCGATTTTGTGAATATTGCTGGGGAGCCGCAATAAGCCAAGATAACCCTCTGACGTCTGAAGAGTTAGAGAGGGAACTCGAACGTCTGGAAGACCGGCTGAAGCTCCGTAGAAAGATCAAATACGGTATTGTTGGAGTTGGCGCACTCGCATTGATTGGTATAATTCTCTATAGCCTTTTCTGGTTTTCCGACACCATTTTTAAACCTCCTGAGGAAATGAATTCAGACCCCCTTCCTGGGGAATGGTCTATGTTCAGGCGGAACCTTTCACGCAGTGGTAGCACCGGGACTGAAATCCCTGAAGGTACACTCAAATGGGTTTTCGATACGGGAGGACCAATTCACTCCTCACCGGCAGTGGTCAACGGTAGCGTCTACTTCGGCTCAAGAGATTATCACCTTTATGCGGTAAATGCTGAATCAGGTTCCGAAGAATGGAGCTACAAAACCGGAAGCTGGGTTGAGTCATCACCGTCGGTTGCAGGAGGAAAGGTTTTTTTCGGATCTAACGACGGTAATTGTTATACACTTGATATGAATACCGGAGAGGAACTCTGGATATTCGAGACTGCTTTCCCGGTTAGGTCATCGCCAGCGATTGCCAATGACAGAGTTTATTTTGGTTCCGATGACTATTTCCTTTATTGCCTGGATACATCAAACGGGGAGTTGTACTGGGATTTTGATTCAGGGAGTCCTGCGTATTCATCACCTGCGGTGTCTAATGGGATTCTCTATATCGGCAGTGGCAACGGTTATTCATACGCCTTGAATTCAATGACCGGACAACGTCGGTTGCGTTATAAAACTCATTACGCAGTATACTCATCACCGGCGATCAGTGAAGGAACAGTTTATTTCACCACGACAAACGGTATCATTTCGGCAGTGGATGGTAAAGCTAGAACGATGTGGCGTGAACATGAGATCAAGCACTGGTGGGTACAGGTCTGGGCGGCAGGCGTTCCTGGGATTCCAAAACCTCCTCCCCAATCCGGTTTTGTCTGGTCACTTTCTCTCAGAAGACCGCAAACATCAACTCCGGTGATTAAAAATGGAGTGATGTACCTGGGATCAGATGATCTGGTCGTAGCGATTGATATTGAGACTCAGGAAACTATATGGGAATTTAAAACCGGAGGGAATGTAAGATCGTCGCCTGCCCTGATCGATTCTGTTCTGATTGTCGGAAGTGAAGATGGTAAGCTTTATGCAATTAATGCCGAAACCGGTGAAAAGGTTTGGGACTACCAGACAGGGGGGAAAATTTCATCCTCTCCGGCTGTGGTAGACGGAGTTGTATATATAGGTTCTTTTGACGGGAAACTTTACGCAATCGAATAACGCTCGAAGTTTGAAAATACATTTTCATAACTGTTATAATACATTAGGTTCACCACGGTAAACATCCCTGATTAGATAGATTTTTCGTAGGCGAACATGTGCCTGCCTTATGATGTTTCCTACGGAATCCGGAGATAATTGATGGACGTAGAGTCCAGAGAAGAAAAATATACTATTTGCCCGGTATGTAATAAATCCAATCCGGTAGGAGTCGCTTTCTGCCAGCATTGCTGGGGAGCGATACTGAACCAGAGTCAGTCATACACTACAGAGGAACTTGCTGTAGCCCAGGAAAAACGTGTGCGAATCCATAATCGCAGGAGATATATTCGATGGGGTATAGTCGGCGCCGCTGTTGCTTTAGTCATAATCTTCGTGCTGTTTAACATCCTAAGCTACACAGACCTGATATCCAAGCCTAATCCTGACATCAACTCCGGTTCTTTGCTTGGTGACTGGGCAATGTTCGGCTATGATAATGTCCGTTCTTCGAGCGCCGGCAATAAGGACATCCTCCCGGAAGGTAAACTGAAATGGGAGTTCACTGCGGGTGATGAAATTCACTCTTCAGCTGCCGTAGTCGACGGTAATGTCTTTTTCGGTTCACAGGACTATAATCTGTATTCTCTAAACGCCGAAACTGGAGAGAAAAATTGGGAATTTACTACGGGAAGCAGGATATACTCCTCGCCGGCTGTGGTGGACGGGATGGTATATTTCGGTTCTAATGATGGTAATTTCTACGCCCTTAATGCCGGAAACGGTGACAAAATCTGGTATTTTAAAACCCCTTATCCGGTCCGATCATCTCCAACAGTAACCGATAAGAAAGCGTACTTTGGTTCTGATGACTATTTTCTTTATGCCCTTGATTATAAAACTGGCGAAGAAATCTGGAGATTCGATACGGACAGCCCGGCAGGGAATTCACCGGTAATAGAAAACGGTGTTCTGTATTATGGGGCAGGAGGAGGTTATTCCTACGCCTTGAACGCAGAGAACGGTCATCGTCGTTTGCATTTCCGAACCAGATTTGCTGTTTACGCTTCACCTGTGGTTAATGACGGTATAGTGTATTTTGCTACCACGAACGGCATATTAAACGCTGTGGATGGAATGGCAAGGTCATGGCTCTGGGAACATGAAATCCGACCTTTCTGGGCTCAACTGTGGGCAATGTTAAGCTGGATACCGGAACCACCCGATCAGTCAGGCTTTATCTGGGCTAAACCACTTTACCGGCCAAATACGACTACACCTCTTATAGATGGTAATGTGATGTATCTTGGATCTGATGATTTTGTGATGGCCCTGGATACTGATACACAGCAGATATTATGGGAGTTTGAAACAGGGGATTCCGTAAGGTCTTCACCAGCTAAGGCCGGATCGGTAATTTATATAGGAAGTGACGATGGTAATCTTTATGCTCTTGACTCTACTACGGGTGAGTTGCAGTGGCAGTTTGAAACCGGCGGTGCAATAACAGCCTCTCCCGCAATTGTGGATGGAGTCATTTACGTGGGTTCTACTGACGGGAACTTCTACGCAATAGAATAAATCCAGCCGCTTTCACACGCAATGAAAAGTAACGCAGAACCGGAATACATTACCATCGGTATGATAGTTTCTCACTGGGGTCTGCAGGGGCATGTAAAAGTTACTGTAGAGACGGATTTCCCGCAGAGATTCTCCAGTTCCTCCAAGGTTTATATTGACAATCGACCTGTAGTTATCGATGAAGCGACCTGGCATAAGGGTAATGTTATCGTAAAACTTCAGGGAGTGGACACCGAGGAGGACGCAGATGAATTGGTCGGTCATATCATCGAGGTCCATCACAGTCAGCTTTTCAGCCTCGAGAACGATGTATATTTTCATTTTCAACTGATCGACTTGGATGTAATCACCAGCAATGGAGACGCTATGGGTAAAATATCAGAGATATTGAGTGTAGCGAGCGCCGATGTTTATGTGATCAAGGGTGAGAGTAGTGAAATTCTGATTCCAGCAATCGACGAGATCATAAAATTAATTGACCTTAAGAAAGGTATCATGGTTATCGAACCAATAGCCGGATTGCTGGATTTAAACGAGAAGAAAACAAAAAAATAGCTAAACCTGAGGATTTTCTCCTCGTCTTCTTCGCCTTTTCTGTGCTACTTTCAAGCGTACCAGTGAACGCCTTAATGCTGCTTCGGCTCGTGCAGCATCTATATCAGCAGAAGGACTTTCAATTCTTTGCCGGGCACGACGCTGAGCTTCTTCAGCCCTGGCAAGATCGATTTCATCGTCTCTCTCTGCTGAATCCGCCAGGACAATGATTCTGTTGGGACGTATCTCCAGGAATCCTCCGGAGATAGCCAGTGAAAATTCTTCAACCCCCCTTCGGACCATCATTTCACCAGCCTCCAGAGTCGTCATGAGGGGAGTGTGTTGCGGAAGGATGCCCAGTTCACCTTCTACTCCTGGAGCGACAACCAGGTCGACATCCTCCGAATATACGAGCCTTTCGGCAGTAACAATATCAAGCCTGATGGGCGACACTACAATTCACTCCTCATTGTCTTAGCCTGTTCGACGGCTTCATCGATGGTTCCTACCATGTAAAACGCCTGTTCCGGAAGGTCGTCATGTTTACCTTCCAGTATTTCCTTGAAGCCGCGTACGGTTTCCTGAATAGGTACGTACTTACCGGATCTGCCGGTGAATACTTCGGCAACAAACATCGGTTGAGACAGGAACCTCTGGATCTTACGGGCACGGGCAACATTTATCTTGTCCTCATCGCTGAGTTCTTCGATACCAAGAATTGCGATAACATCCTGGAGGTCCTGGTAACGCTGGAGTACACGCTGTACTTCACGGGCAACCGAGTGATGTTCTTCGCCGACAACGATGGGATCGAGTATCCTCGAGGTGGAAGTCAACGGATTCACCGCTGGATAGAGACCCTGTTCCATAATCGCTCTGTCAAGGGCAACAACACCATCGAGGTGACCGAAAGTGGTAGCAACTCCAGGATCGGTGTAGTCATCTGCAGGTACATAAATGGCCTGGAATGAAGTGATCGATCCTTTCTTGGTGGAGGTAATCCTTTCCTCCAGGTCACCGACTTCAGTGGCAAGTGTCGGCTGATATCCGACTGCCGAAGGCATCCGGCCCAGAAGAGCCGATACCTCCATTCCTGCAAGAGTATAACGATAGATATTATCGATAAACAGGAGAACGTCCTGTCCTTCCTCGTCCCTGAAATATTCAGCCATTGTCAAACCGGTTAAACCAATACGAAGTCGTACGGCTGGTGGTTCGTTCATCTGGCCGAAAACCAGAACGGTTTTCTCGATAACTCCTGACTCTCTCATTTCATACCAGAGGTCGTTTCCTTCACGTGACCGTTCGCCGATACCAGCAAAAACCGAGAATCCACCATGCTCGGTAGCGATGTTTCGGATAAGTTCCTGGATGATAACTGTCTTCCCGACCCCGGCACCGCCATACGCACCGACTTTACCGCCTTTTGTAAAAGGCGCGACAAGATCGATTACCTTAAGACCGGTTTCCAGCATTTCGGTAGTTGTTTCCTGTTCTTCGATCGTGGGAGGTGTCCTGTGAATCGCCCATTGTTCGTCGGTTTTAACGTCACCCATATCATCCAGAGGTTCTCCCAGCACGTTAAAGAGCCTTCCAAGAGTATTTCTGCCAACCGGGACGCTTATCGGCGCTCCGGTGTCGACCGCGTCAAGGCCACGCTGCATGCCTTCGGTAGGTGATAGCGACAGGCACCGTACCAGATTGTTACCGGTGTGTTCCTGGACTTCGAGGATTATCTTACCTTCATCGGATTCCACTTCAAGGGAATTAAACAGCTGTGGCAGATTCTCCGGAGGAAACTCCACGTCTACCACTGTTCCGATTACCTGAACTACTTTACCTGTTGCCACTTTTCACCTCACTGTGCCTGTATATCTACTCGACCAGGGCTTCGACTCCACCCGTGATATCGAGGAGTTCGGTGGTAATCGATTCCTGCCGGGCTTTATTGTACAGGAGAGTTAAATCATCCGTAAGCTCTGCGGCGTTCTCAGTAGCATTCCGCATAGCTACCATCCTGGCAGACTGCTCGCTTGCTATGGATTCCAGGATAGCGTGATAGATCTGCATTTCTACAAATCGCGGTAATAATTCACCGAGTACGGCTTCCGGGTTTGGCTCATACGTATAATCGATACTTTGTGTGCCTGATAGCTCTGCCGGTTCTACCGGAAGTATGGGCTGAATGACGGGTCTCTGCACCATTGTCGAGACGAACTCGGTATATGATAAATAGGCGGCGTCTATTTCGCCGATGGTATATGCGTCAATTATGATTCTCGAAATCGGGAGTGTGTCGATATAACTGGGATTATCTCCAAGGCCGATGAATTCGGCCAGTATATTTTTCCGTGTACGTCTCATGAAATCCAGACCTTTACGTCCGACGCATTCAAGCGATACCTCGGCATTCTGTTCGCTGATATAATTGTGAAGCAGTCGGTTAATGTTGGCTACCAGACCGCCGCAAAGCCCGCGATCGGGAGTAATATGAACGATGGCTATTTTTTTTACTTCTCGACGCTGCAACAAGGGATGAGGAGCTTCACCTCTCGAGATAGCTGCCAGCGTTGATATGACTTCCTGTATTTTCTCGGAATAGGGACGACCGGCAAGACCCCTCTCCTGGGTACGTCTCATCTTCGAGGTAGCTATCATCTCCATTGCGCGGGTGATCTTGGAAATACTCTGCACGCCTTTTATTCTACGTTGTATTAAACGAATATTCGCCAAGTTTTACTCTCAACTTTTCGGTTTGTTATATCAGACTCTGCCCTGTTTAAATTCGGTAATTGCTGCTTTAATAGATTCTTCTGTGGTATCGCTGATATCCCTTTCTTTCGCCAGAATACTGATTATCTCCGGGTGATTTGCCTCCACGAACCTGTGGAAATCTACTTCAAAGCCTGATATTTGGTCCACAGCTATGTCATCGAGATACCCGTTAACCGCAGCGTACATGATCAGCACTTGTTTTTCCATAGGCATTGGCTTATATTGACCCTGCTTCAGTACCTCGGTAATCCTTTGTCCTCTTTCGAGTTGATCCCTGGTAGCCTGATCTAGTTCTGAAGTACCGAACTGGGCGAAAGCGGCCAGTTCCCGGTACTGGGCAAGTTCCAGTCTCAATCGTCCCGCCACGCGGCGGATTGCCCTGGTCTGGGCGTTTGAACCGACACGGGATACTGATAGACCGACGTTAACTGCCGGTCTCTGCCCAGAGTTGAACAGGTCTGTTTCAAGATAGATCTGTCCATCTGTGATAGAAATGACATTTGTAGGGATGTAAGCGGACATGTCACCTGCCTGGGTTTCGATGATAGGCAGCGCGGTCAGCGAGCCGCCGCCGTGTGCGTCGTCAAGCTTGGCTGCTCTTTCAAGGAGACGGCTGTGGAGGTAGAAAACGTCGCCGGGATAGGCTTCTCTCCCCGGAGGTCTCCTAAGGAGGAGAGAAAGCTGACGGTATGCCCAGGCGTGCTTGGAGAGATCATCGTATATTACCAGGCAGTCTTTGCCTTCTTCCATTATCTCTTCGCCGATCCCGCAGCCTGCGTAAGGAGCAAGATACTGCAGAGCTACTGAGTCGGATGCGTTAGCGGCTACTACGATAGTATGCTCCATTGCGCCGTATTCTTCCAGGATAGCGACGACACGGGCCACTCTCGAGGCTTTCTGGCCGATGGCGACATATATACATATCAGATCCCCACCTTTCTGGTTTATTATCGTGTCCAGTGTAATAGCGGTCTTCCCTGTGGAACGATCGCCGATTATTAACTCACGCTGCCCACGACCAATAGGAATAAGTCCGTCTATAGCCTTGATACCGGTCTGTACAGGGGTGTTTACCGACCGGCGGATGGCGACGTTGGGTGCGATACGCTCGATAGGCCGTGTCTTATCGCTTTTTATTTCGCCTTTGCCATCAAGCGGCCGGCCGAGGGGATCGATAACTCTGCCAATCAAAACATCGCCTACGGGTACTTCAGCGATTCTACCGGTGCACTTTACTTCGTCACCTTCTTTTAACGAACTGTAGGAACCGAGGATTACGGCGGCAACACTATCTTCTTCAAGGTTCAGAGCAACACCCATAATGTCGTTAGGGAACTGTAGAAGTTCGTTGTATTTGGCTGCCTTGAGACCGCGTATCCGGGCAATGCCGTCTCCCACCTCTGTGACAGTGCCGACATCGACCATTGTCACTGTCGTGCTGAATTGTTCGATCTGTTGCTTAATAACAGAAGCGATGTCCTGGCCTTTTAATGTCATTTAAGTTACCTCCGCTCGCCTCGCGAAGAGGGTTTTTTACCTGTAGTTACTTGATCACTCTGCCGAGTTCTCTTTTCAAAGTGGCTAGTTTACTCTTAATACTACCGTCCATTACTTTATCGCCGATTTTGACAATAATCCCACCGACAAGACCGGGATCAACCTTTGTATTTACGACAACAGGTTTACCTATCATTTCAGTAAGACGTTTACCTATGTCGAGTATGTACTCGTCATCGAGGGGTATTGCTGTAGTAATCTCGGCTGTTTCAGTGCCTTCCAGACCGCGGTGAGTATCCAATAATCTTTGGTATTCATAAGAAATATCATCCAATTCGGTTATTTTACCTTTGCCTATCAACTCGGATACCAACTTCAGAACGTTGGATTTTGCTTCACCAAGTCTTTCAGCTAGAAGCTTAGCTTTGTCATCAATGGAGGTACCAGGATTTTCCAACGTAGCAACAAGAGTCTTATCTCTTGTCAAACTTGCCAGGTTCCGAAGATCGGTCTGCCATCTGTTCAATTCATTGTTTTCAAGAGCAGTTTTAAATATCTCTTTCGCATGCTGTACTGCATATGTATCGGACATTATTGCTGTCTCCAAAATGGGGAACTGACTAATTCTTACTCCTGAGAATATCGCTTTCCTCAAGCACTTTATCGATGAGTTTACGGTGGGCTTCTTTATCCAGTTCTTGCTCGATTACCTTTTCCGCTGCTGAAATCGTCAGGTCAGTAAATTCCTTCCGGAGTTCCGTGATGGCTTCATCACGTTCCTGCTGGATTTCGTTCCGCGCCCGGGCTATGAGGGCTTCGGCTTCTGGTTTCGCGTCCTGTTCTGCCTTCTGCTTTATTTCTTCCCCTGTCTTAATGGCACGGGCGATTACTTCCTGGCCTTCCTTGCTTGCTTCCTCTATCCGTTTCCTGGCTTCCTCTTCTGCATTAGCTGCCTGTTCCTTGACAGATTCGGTCATATCCATACTTTCTTTTATCCTGTTAGCGCGTTCATCGAACATTCGCAGAATAGGCTTGTAGGCGAAAAGGTAAAGCAAGCCCAACAACAACAGGAAGTTGATAATCTGAGCAATCAGCAGTTGTAAATTGATTCCAAGTCCTTCCAAAATACGCCTCCTGCCTGCCAGACTAGGCTACAAATATTAAGATTATTGCTACTACCAGAGCATAAATGGCTACAGCCTCGGCCATTGCGATTCCGAGGATCATATTGGTCATTATCGGTCCCCTGGCTTCTGGGTTGCGGCCTATTGCCTGGAGTGCTCCGTATGCTACGAGCCCGACACCGATTCCCGGCCCCAACGCGCCAAGACCCATAGCCAACCCGGCTGCCAATAATTTTATAGTCTCTGCATCCATTATCTGTATGTCCTCCTATTGGTAATTCTGTATCGAATTAGTGTTCCTCGCCTTCGTGAGGAGTAATGGCAACGGTAGCGAATACCAGTGTAAGTCCAGCAAATACAAGCGCCTGGATAGTACCTACCAGCAGTTCAAGGCCATAGAATGGGATAGCCAGTACCCATGGAATAAGAAATATCATCATTAACAGCAGAGCTTCACCACCGGTCATATTACCGAAGAGACGAAAAGTGAAGCTGATGTTGCGGAATATATAACTGACAAACTCGAGTAACCCGACGAATATATCGATTGCACCCATCCCGATATCACCAAAACCTGCTTTTACCTTGCCGGTAAACAGCTTCTTATGACCCTGGAAGAATCGACCGAAATTGAACCATACCTTGAAGAAACTTCCACCAAGAGATTTGACACCATGATAGATAACGAAAACGAATGATATTAATGCTAGAGCAAGGGGCAGATTAATGTCTGTATTGGCACCTCTCAGGAGATGTACCGAATGACCGTGTCCAGTATGAACAAGTATTGAACCATATCCCGGAATCAGGTTCATCCAGGCGTTCATCAGGACGAAGAGAAATATTGTTGTCACAAGCGGGAAGAAGCGACGTCCGTTCTTCTCACCAGCGACTTCGATACAGAAATTCAGCATCCATTCGAGGGCTGACTCAAGAAAAGCCTGCATCCTGGAAGGGATCAACTTAATTTTCCGGGTAACTGCCCAGGATATCAAAGCAAGGACAATGATACTTATCCAGGATGTAAGTAGGGTATTGGTAACGCTAAAAGAACCAATATGAAAAATAGTCTCAGGAGGTAATTGAATGTGCGGTTGCTCTATACTTACCGCTTTACCTAGAGATGTTTCACCTACGATGGACTGTCCGAGAGCGCCGCTTATTAGACCTATTACGAAAAGTGCAATTACAATGACTAGAATACCGATTGTTAGAGGAAATGAACAACCGAGACATCCTTTTCTAGGCACTAGTTATATTTCCCTCCTTTTCGTATGTTGTCCAAGATAGGTTTGACCATGTTATATACACCCAAAAAGGCTACTACTATTCCCAGAACCAGCCCCAATATCAAGAATGCGGGTTCAGTATTCAGCTTTTCATCCAGCCACTGACCGCCAAGAATCCCGCCAATGATACAACCTGCAATGAAAAACCCTACCCCGATAAGCCCGAGAGCCGGGACCCAGCTTTTCATACCACCGGAAGCATAGCAAAAACTGAGGGCATTGGTCAAGTATACAATATTTGGAAATAAGAAAATCCTGAATATTTACAGGATTTTTTGATATTTATATTAGGATTTTCTCTTATCAAAGTCTTCCCAGTCTAGGGTGTCTATGAAGTCACTAAAAGCAGAGAGTTTTTTTAATTCCTCATCGCTGACCTGCTTGCCCTTGTTATCGATTCTCTGTGTCTCGTCGAATATTGGTTTACCGGTATCCTTATCGAGAAGAATCCCTGCTTTATCAAGGACGGATTCATCCACGAATATCGGTGCTTCCACTCTGACCGACAGAGCGAGAGCGTCACTCGGCCTGGAATCGACGTCGATCTGCTTACCGTCTACAATAAGGGCTATCGTTGCGTAAAATGTGTCATTTTTCAGGTCGGTAACAGTTATTGAATCGATCCGTGCTCCGAGTGTTTCGATGACGGATGTTAGTAAGTCATGGGTTAAAGGTCTGGGAATACTGACTCCCTGTAGTTTTACCGCTATAGCATCTGCTTCATTAGGGCCTATCCATATTGGCAGGTAACGGTCCGAGATTTTTTCTTTCAAGATTACCACTCGCTGGTAATTCATTAAACTCACGCGTATGCTGTCAATTACCATTTCAACCATAAGCAACCCTCCTCCGTTCGTCAGCCAGCAACTTCAATTCTAACTCAGGTATATTACACTGTCAAATAAAAATCAGTGGTTTCTAAGGTTAGTAATTTGTTCGTTTCTAATATGCTTTTGTGGTATAATTATGGGACTTTTTCCCTGAAAATACACGTGGAGGATATTCATGCAGAAAGGCCAGAAAGCTGTTGTCTGGTTCAAGGAAGTAACGAAAAATGATATAGCTATCGTAGGAGGAAAAGGGGCTAACCTGGGAGAAATGACGAAAGCCGGAATTCCGGTTCCCCAGGGATTTATCGTTACATCCCATGCTTATTACTATTTTATAGAAAAAACAGGAATCCATGACGAGATCGTTAAGATTCTGGAGCCACTTGATGTCCAGGACAGCAAACAACTTCAAACACTGGCGGTTAAGGTTCAGGATGTTATTAAAGAGGCTGAAATACCTGCTGATATCGTAGAAGAAATAGAACGTGCCTATGTAAAAATGGGCAGGGGACTGGTTGCGGTACGTTCGTCCGCTACCGCGGAGGATCTACCGGAAGCTTCGTTTGCCGGGCAGCAGGCTACTTTCCTTAACATCATGGGTGATAAGAATGTAGTTAATGCAGTAAAGGAGTGCTGGGCTTCATTATTCGGGGCAAGGGCAATATTTTATAGACAGGAACAGGGATTCGATCATTTTAAGGTAGGTATTGCCGTGCCTGTACAGCATATGATCCAGTCAGAGGCTTCGGGCGTAATGTTTACGGTCGAACCTACATCCAGTAACAAGGATAAAATCACTATAGAAGCAGTCCTGGGCTTGGGTGAGATGATCGTCTCCGGTGACGTTACTCCTGATCATTATGTGGTAAATAAATCTGACCTGAAGATACTCGAAAAAGAGATCAAGAGGCAGGAATGGAAACTCGTTAAGAGAGAAGGTAAAACCGGAAAGGAAGACAATATTAAAATCATCCTTACACCGGAAGAACAGGCAATGCAGAAGATATCCGATGCTGACATCTTAGAACTTGCTGAAATGGGGAAAAGACTTGAAGAGCACTACGAATTTCCCCAGGACATAGAATGGGCAAAGGAGAAAGGTGAAATCTTTATTGTACAGACCCGTCCAATAACTACTATTAAAGAAGAGGTTGAAGAGGTACAAAAGATAAAGGCTCCTGTACTCCTTTCCGGGGCGCCGGCAAGTCCTGGTATAACGTCGGGGCCGGTAAAGCTGGTAAATGATCCTTCGGAAATAGACAAGGTTTTGACCGGTGATATCCTGGTTGCCGAGATGACCACACCGGATTTCGTTCCAGCAATGAAGCGTGCTGTAGCAATTGTCACAGACCGCGGTGGAAGAACTGCTCATGCAGCCATCGTCAGCAGAGAACTTGGCATTCCCTGTGTAGTCGGGACCGGCGAAGCAATGTCGGTTCTGAAAGACGGACAGAAAATCACCGTAGATGGTTCCAACGGTAAAGTCTACGACGGAATTATCAAGGTAACCAAGAAAAAGAAACAATCAACCGCGAAAAAGATAACGACAAAGACTAAACTGCTGGTTAATCTTGCTCAACCTGACATCGTCGGTAGAGTCGCCTCAAGAGATGTGGATGGCATAGGTCTGCTACGGGCTGAATTCATGATTGCCCAGATAGGAGAACACCCGAGTTACATGATCGCCCAGAGTCGTGGTCATGAATTCGTTGATAAACTGGCTGATGGACTTACAATATTTGCTAAGGCGTTTCATCCCCGCCAGGTCGTCTACAGAACAAATGACTTCAAATCCAATGAGTACAGGGCGCTTATCGGCGGAGAAGAATACGAAGAAATTGAAGAAAATCCCATGCTCGGATACAGGGGAGCTTCGCGGTATATAACGGATATTGAGACTTTCAAACTGGAACTCGAAGCTATCAAGAAAGTCAGGAAGAATTACAACAATTTGTGGATAATGATTCCCTTCGTAAGAACCGTAAACGAGCTAAAACGGACATTGGAGATCATACACGGTGAAGACCTTGTACAGACCGACGATTTTAAAATATGGATGATGGTTGAAGTCCCCTCCAATGTGATTCTACTGGAAAAATTCCTTGAAACCGGCGTGGACGGGGTATCAATCGGTTCGAACGACCTTACCCAGCTTACACTCGGAGTCGACCGTGATTCGTCAAAACTTGCTGATACATTTGATGAGAGAGATGACGCGGTAATGACATCACTTGAAAAGATAGTGAAGACCTCTAAGAGTATGGGAGTGACCTGCTCTATATGCGGACAGGCTCCCTCTTTCTTTCCGGACTTGACGATGAAGCTTGTTGAGTGGGGTATAACCTCGGTATCGGTAAGTCCTGATATGATCGACCAGACAAGAGAGATAATAGCAGACGTTGAAGCAAAACTGGGCATTAAGTGATAGAAGATTTACGAATACGCGAGAATATAGAGGAGAGAGAGGGAAGTCTCTCTCCTCATGCCGCAAAGAGTAAAAATTCTTATGGCAGGAAGCTGGGCGAAGAGCCTGATCCCATACGCACAGCCTTTCAACGCGACCGTGATCGGATTATCCATTCGAAGGCTTTCCGGCGACTAAAGCACAAAACTCAGGTATTTATCGCCCCTCGGGGTGATCATTATGTAACTCGATTGACCCACACTCTTGAAGTATCGCAGATTGCTCGAACTCTTGCCCGGTCATTAAATCTTAATGAAGACCTGACCGAAGCTATAGCGATGGCACATGACCTGGGGCATACCCCGTTTGGACATATCGGCGAAGAAGTATTGAATGAGTTATATATTAAAGGTTTCAGACATAATGAGCAGAGTCTGAGAGTTGTCGATGTTCTTGAAAACGAGGGCAAAGGTTTAAACTTGACTAAGGAAGTGCGTGATGGTATTCTGCATCATTCCAAGTCAACCGAGAAGATACTTGAAGGCTGGGCTAAAATGGGTACCTTCGAGGGAGAGATCTGCCGGATTGCCGACAGCATTGCCTACATAAACCATGATATAGACGATGCAATTAGAGCAGGTATCATAAAAGGAGAAGACCTGCCAGAATCGGCTTCGGTTGTACTGGGAAATTCCCGCAGAAAAAGAATAAACACAATGGTCCTGGATATTATTGAGCAGTCCTGGACCGTCAGCGGAAAAATTACGGGTAAACCGGTAATTTCGATGAGTGAACCGGTGCGACGATCGACGAATACTCTTCGAGATTTCCTGTTTGATAGGGTATATATTCCCAATGATAACCGTGTAGAATCTCAGAAAGCCAGGCAGACAGTCAGATTTCTATACGAATATTTCGAGGAAAACAGCGATAAATTACCTTCTGAGTATCTGGTATATAGTGATGAACCAGAACAAAGAGTGGTAGATTATATATCCGGTATGACAGATCAGTACGCAACCGACCTGACAGAAGAGCTGCGGAAGTAAAGAAGAATACGAATGGTCGAAGTAATTCCATTTTCAGATAATTTTCTCGAATCTGCATTAAATCTGTTCGTGAATTCCTACAAAGCAGAACAGGTACGGAGTCCTTTGTTACCTGACATAGTTGCCAAAGAACCGGAATGGATTTTAAATTAACCTGGAACGCTTTGGAGAAAGGTCTGGAATAAACAGCTCTATCCCTACCTGTATTTTTCGCTGAGATATATTGACAACACAATTAATTACTAATACAAATATCATAGAAAAATGACGATTATTGACGACGTAAAACAGAAAACGGATATTGTCGAGGTTATCAGCCAGTACGTGACTTTAAAAAAGTCCGGACGTAATCTTTCAGCTCCATGTCCGTTTCATAGTGAGAGAAATCCTTCTTTCTTCGTATATCCAGAAAGGCAGAGTTGGCATTGTTTCGGCGCCTGTAATATGGGCGGTGATGTCCTGTCATTCGTAATGAAAAAGGAAAATATGGATTTCGGTGAAGCCTTGCGTCTTCTTGCCGCAAGGGCGGGTATTGAGATACCGGCACGGGTACAACTGGATACCAGAAAGGACGAAAAAGACAGGATATACCAGATCAACAGCGCCGCTGCTTTGTATTTTCACAATCTTATTCTAAACTCTCCAGGGGCTGAAAAAGCCAGGAAATACCTTGAAAAACGGGGACTGAATGAAAAAACCGTCTCTGATTTTCAGCTTGGATATGCACTCGATAGCTGGGAAGGATTGAAGGAACACCTGAAGAAAGAATATACGGAAAAGGAGATACTCGAGGCTGGCCTCCTGGTGGAATCTGATGACGGAAAAACACATGATAGGTTCAGAAACAGACTGATTTTTACAATCTGCGACAACCGGGGACGGATAACTGGTTTCGGGGCGAGGGTTCTCGATGACTCGTTGCCCAAGTATGTGAACTCTCCCCAGACTCTTGTGTTCGATAAAAGCGGCACTCTTTACGGAATAAACCTGGCAGCACAAGCAATAAGGCACAAGAACCAGGCAGTTATGGTGGAAGGATACATGGACGTAATTACGGCTCATCAGAACGGAATCACGAACGTGGTGGCATCAATGGGAACTGCAGTTACCGAAAGGCAGCTAAACGATCTCAAAAAGCTGACCAAGAATATTGTGCTAGCGATGGATGCAGATACCGCCGGTGAAGAAGCTATGCTGAGATGTGTCGAATATGAAAATAGCCTGGATATTGAATTAAAAGTGGTTGTACTGCCGGAAGGTGAAGATCCGGACAATGTGATAAAAGAAGGAACTGAAAAATGGGATCAACTCTTGAATAAAGCATTACCCGTTATCGATTTTACTAGCAAGATGATTCAAGGCATGCTAGATATGACTACATCCACGGGTAAGTCAGCACTTGTGAACAAAATGATTCCATATATAATCATTGAAAAGGATATTACTCAACAGGCACATTATCTATCTAAACTAGCAGTTGATTCGGGAATTGAAAGTAAGAAAATAGAAGCTGCAATAAATGAACTGGTGAAAGTAAAAAAAACACTCCAGCAACCTCGAAAAACGTTACCAAAACCTCGAACAAATAGGTTTGATAGGGTACTTAGTACTGCCTATGCAAGACCTATCGAAGAGCAGTTCCTTGCATTACTGTTGAAGCATCCCGAATTCAAGGAAAAGAGTGCAGGCGTACCGGCTGAGTACTTTGAAAACAGCGAGAACCGTGAAATATTCGTAGCCTGGCAGCAGTCTGCCGATGAAGATGCATTAAGAGAGAAACTGGATGAAATACTGCGCGACTATCTTGATACCCTTTCTTCAAAGAACATACTGGCAACAAAAGTGAATGAAAGGTATAATGAATATGTACTCCGACTAAAGGAGGATCACCTCAGGAGTCTGGCCAGAAAAGGGGAGACGATAAAAACGGCCGGCGAATTTCCCGGAGAGAAAGATGTTGAATTAACTGACAGTCTGCGTGAAATATTCAATATCAGGGCAAAGCGTGAAGGAGGTAAAGGAGATAGAAAATGACTCTGGAACATTATAATCCTTCAGATGATTATTCACCATCCGATGAAAGTGATGAAGAATCCATTTCGACGGATGATCTGGACGATAAACTGCAGTCTTCAAAAGATGTCGATATAGATATATCTATAGATAATGTAGAAGAGCAGGAAGTAGCCGACGATCCCGTGCGATTATATTTACACGAGATCGGAAAGGTTGACCTGCTTACAGCCAAGGATGAAAGAGCTCTTGCTGAGAAGATTGAAGCTTCCAAACGGATAAAAGAAATAAAGCATGAACACACAACCAAGTACGGCAAAGCTCCTACAGCAGTCGAAGTCGCACTTACCATGTTGAAGGAAGTCGGTCGAGATGCGAATATTATCCATGTTCTGCGTGAGCAGCTTAAGTTACAACCCACCGATAACCTGAAAGAAGCTTTATGTGATCCGATCTTTAAGGAAAGTGTAGAAGGTGTTATCGATCAGCAACTGGTTCAGGCTGTATCCCGTGAAATAGGTGAATTTCTTCCGGAAACCGAGCAGCGAATCATAAACCTTTCTCTTAACTGTAACCTGCTTCCGGAAGTGGTTGTAAACAGTATACCCGATAATATGCTTATCGATAATATCGAGAGTATGGTTACGGATGATGATTTTATAGAAACGCTTCTCGGATATGAAAAGCAAATAAAAGAACATCTGGATGAAATCACCCGCCAATCTCAAAAAGCCGAAAAGCATCTTATTGAAGCTAATTTGAGACTGGTAGTCAGTGTCGCCAAGAAACATATCGGGCGTGGTATGTCGCTCCTTGATCTTGTCCAGGAAGGGAATATCGGACTTATCAGGGCGGTGGAAAAGTTTGACCATCATCGCGGATACAAGTTCAGTACCTATGCCACATGGTGGATACGCCAGGCTATTACCCGTGCGATTGCCGACCAGGCGCGAACGATCCGTGTGCCGGTACACATGATAGAAACGATCAATAAACTTCTCAGGGTAAGTAGGAGACTTGCCCAGGAATACGGTAGAGAACCAAACGCAAAGGAAATCGGTGCCAGGATGGACTTGCCGACGGCGAAGGTGAGGGAGATAGTCAAAGTTGCCCAGCTCCCTGTGTCCCTAGAAGCGCCTATTGGTGAGGAAGAGGACAGTCATCTCGGTGATTTCATCGAGGACAGGGATGCTCTGCCCCCGGTAGATGCAGCCTCAAAACAACTGCTGAAAGAACAGATAGAGGAAGTTCTGATGGCACTTACTCCACGTGAACAGAGAGTGCTCAGGCTCAGGTTTGGGCTCGAAGACGGGCGAAGTCGTACTCTGGAGGAGGTTGGTCAGGAATTTAACGTAACCAGGGAACGTATCCGCCAGATAGAAGCCAAGGCACTGCGTAAACTCCGCCATCCCTCACGCAGCCGCAAACTAAAAGATTACCTTGAGTAAGAACCGGAATTTGTAGAACAGGAATACCGCCCCGGTTTACCGGGGCGGTATTTTTACGCTATCCGCTTCTCGTAGAGGGTAAGATTTGAATTCATCAGGTACATATCGGCGATGAAATTGAATCCAAATTCTTCATAATACGCTCTGAGAGTATCTAGATGTGTTCCGCAGTCAAGCCTGAGGTATTCTTTCCCGTTTTCACGACAGAGTGACTCAATAGCCGCAAGGACTTTATAGCCGTTTCTCTGGCCTGCCATTTTCCTGGAAACGGCAAAGGAGTGTAAATATCCTGCGTTTCCGGGTCGATCACCCCAGAACATGGGATCTTCATCCTGGAGACGGAAACACCCGATAATCTCATTATCTGCATTCTGGGCAAAATAGAATTCATTGTTATCAAAGCCGGGTTGAATCCAATTCATAAGAAATGGCGGTAGATCGATATAAACCTGCCAGTATTCGTTGCCTTTTTCAAGCAGCCATTCTCCCGATTCTCTTAACAGTCGAAAGACGGTATCTCTTTCATCCGGCCTCACTTTTCTAAGGGATATTTCCTGCATATTTTGTGTCCTTTGTTTATCGAATTATAAATGTCGAAGGAACGCACCCGGATTGCTGAGGAAATCCCGCATCAGAGTGACATGCTCCAGTTCATCGTATTCTGCCTGCCGGATAATACCGCCGTCGAAGTTCAAGATTGTAGCATCCGGGCAGGCCATGATTATCGGAGAATGAGTGGTAATGATAAACTGTGAGTCTTTCTCTATCATGGACTTCATCGCGGCAATGAAACTGAGCTGCCGGGATGGTGAAAGAGCCGCTTCGGGTTCATCGAGCAGGTAGAGCCCTGCGGGTACGAACCTGGCTTGAAACAGTGTCAGGAAACTCTCACCGTGAGATTGCGAATCCAGCCCTTCTCCGTAACGGCTCTGGATTGCAGACAGTTCCTTCATGAATGGTGCCCGGGTCATGTCAACCGCCAGTTGGGATCTGCCACGCGCTTCTTTTTCCATTCGAGCAAGGTCCGTTTCAAGCTGCTGCTGTGTCTGTCGTATGGTTTTTACATAACCGAAGAAGTCCTCGGCACGCAGAAAGAAACCCTTATGTGTCCGTTTTGACCATGAAAGCTGAAAATACTGTGAGAGTCTTCGGATCAAGGCTAGTGATGGATCGGTCTTGACGCTTTCACTGCCTATGGTAATCGATCCTATGGCACAGGCCAGGGCTTCAAGTAGCGTAGATTTTCCGGAACCATTCTCGCCTACAAAGAAGGTTACCGGTGAGTCGAAATTTATGGTTTTCAACGACTGAATGATACCGAGTGAAAACGGGAACTGACTGTTTTCACTGTCATCCCAGTCACGTACCGTTACCGATTTCAAGTGAATCATATCACCACCACCTGCAAGTCCTGCTCGTATTTCAGTTTACTATTGGAAAATCGGTAAGTAAAGGATCAAGGAAAAACCAGCTGACAACAAGTTCCTACCGGTTTTATTTAATTTAATAAGATTCCCCCTTACCAAACAAAGGTAAGGGGGAATTTAGTTTTGATGCTAATGAGTGGCTAATCAAGTTTAAGAGGTTTCAGCCTAGCATTATGTTTGCCCTCGGTAGACGGTTTTCCGGTTACAGGATGTTTGAAATGGTGCGGGAGTATAAATCCTGATATATATCGCAGGTCATTGGGATCGATTGGTATATCCGGTACGGGAAAAGCCATTCCTTCGGTATTTTCGCGTCTTTCTTGCGGAGGATTGAGGAGACGTTCGCCAAGTGCTTCCGGAGTTCCCCATCCATCCTGGATCCTGGCGCTGTAAGGTATGAACCAGTAAATCTGGAGAATTTTCCATGTACCGTCTTCCTTGATATAGGTCATCTCATAGATTCCGCTGACCAGCGCACCGCCGTCCACCTTTCCGCCATCGGAGGTGAAGACTCCGCCGAATACATACCATCTGCCCTGGGCGGTCTTCCCGTCGGGATTGAGTGTAATAAGTCCGGCAGTGGGCGCAAGCTGGTGAGAGAATCCGGTGGGATTTGTGCCGCTGGCGGCACGGGCGAAGTATTTTCTGACGCCTTCTTTACCCAGCCACTGACCCTCCAGCCAGTTCAGTTTTACATTCGGGCTGTCTGCAAAGCAGTCGATTATATCTTCTCCCAGCATATGTTCCACGTAGTAGTTATAGGCGTATTGAAGTCTCCTGATAGCTTCAATGTCTTCAAGATTAGAAATCTTTTTCTGTTGTGCCTCTACCAGTTTCTCCAGTTTTGCCAACCTTACTTCGGTGGATTCGGCACTCATTGTAAACCTCCTGTATGATTATTTGGATAACAACGCGCCTATTATATACTTACGGAAGCGTGAATACCAGACCTTTTACCAGTACTTAGTTGCGGCACTTATTGTAAATATTTTTCCGTTCGCCCTGAGCTTGTCGAAGGGCGCCGTTGTGGTTCGACAGGCTCACCACGAACGGCTTGATTATCCTACTTATCTGTGTAACCAGGGACGGTAGAACTATTCCGGTGTAGGAAGCCTGCTCCCAAACATCCTTTTCCGCCATCCTGTTTCCTTGACCATAGAAAGTGTAAACAGTCCGATAGCGGAGAGTACAGCCCAGAACGTGAAGGGAAGTCCCGGATGTATGCTCTCGAAGCTGTTGCCTAAAGGCGGGGAAGAAACGCTGCCGATGTGACCTATCGTGAAAATCATTCCCAGGGCGGTACCGGAATACCTGGTGCCTATTCCTTCGGTCTCCAGCAGGATGGTGGTATTAATTGCCATGAATCCGTCCATGAAAATACCGGACATCAGCATCAGCGCCCATACCACCCAGCCGTCGACAAGCGGCAGCAGCCCAAGGCTGATAGTATTGGTAATAATGCCCAGAAGCAGTACGAGCTTCCTGGAGCCGATTTTATCGGACAACGTGGTAATAGGTACAACAAGAAGAGTGCTTATTGCGTAGAAGGCGGCGAGAGTGCCGTCGGCAGCAGCTGCTTCCCAGCCCTCATTTCGAAGATATAGTGGCAGGTATCCGGTCATGCCCATCATGCTGCCCATTCGCGTCATAAAGGTAAGCCCGATAAACCATAATCCTTTAGTTCGGATCAATTTTGATACGGTTTCTTTAATGGGAACCTTTTCAGTTTCTTCATGTGAATCGTCGACCGGTGGTTCTCTGCCGAAGATAAGCCAGATTATCCCGATAAATGCAGAAAAACCTCCCATCAGGAATAATACATTTCGCCAGCCGCCAAGCCAGGGTGAAAGAACAGTGGCGCTGAGCAACGGACCAAGTGAAAGGCCCAGGCCCATTCCCATTGCCGAAGCTCCCATCGCCATGCCGAGATTGTTACTGCCCATGAACCAAAGACCGACTGTCCTGGTAATGGTGATAGGGATTATCAGCCTGATTATCCCGTTGGCGAACATAGTAATGGCGAGAAACATAAAGCTGTTTGAAAAACCCCTGAGGGCTCCGGTAACGCCGACCAGTATACAGGATATCGTCAAAATCCACTTCGAACTGAAACGATCGCCGATAATCCCGCCGATAAGGCTGACGAAAATACCTGCCAGGTTACCCATACCCCATATCGTGCCCAGCTCCACCAGGTTCAATCCCAGTTCGTCGGCTATTTCAGGGAAGAGCACCGGCATACAGGAAAATGGCATAGCAGTAACCAAAGTGCCGGTTATTGCCAGCAACGCCAGCATATACCACCTGTAATTTGATTGGGTATTGTCTTTCATAGAGGAGATCTTGACTCCGGAATGTAGCTGTTTGAAGTATATTGGGTTGAAAGGTCATAAGTCAATTTTTACTCACCGGGGAATATGCTGTATTATGTCTGAAAACAATACCAATAAATACGCTAGAGGAGTAAATTATGGCAGTATCTGTATTCCCGACAGGAACGACGATATACAATCCGGAAAAATGCTGGAATGGGTTCACCGTTCTCCAGTGCATGCAGTTTGGTGCTGCTCTGGTGGATATGAACGGAAACCTGGTGAAACGATGGAAAAATCTCCAGGGACTTCCCAGCGCCAACAAGATATTCCCAGGTGGCTATATCATGGGAACGACTGGTCAAAGGAATCCGAAGTTCGGATTCCAGGATAATGTGAACCTGGTTCAACTCGACTGGGATGGCAATATTGTCTGGAGTTTCGATAACTACGACCTGGTCAGGGATCCGCACAGGAAAAAGACCTGGATGGCACGCCAGCACCATGATTACCAGCGAGATGGCAACCCAGTGGGATACTACGTTCCGGGGGTGGAGCCGAAGGTGGACAGTGGCAATACAATCATGGTTTGCCACAAGAATCTGGTAAACAAGGAAATAAGTGAAAAGCTGCTGGTAGATGATACGGTTATCGAGGTTACCTGGGACGGTGAGATAGTGTGGGAATGGATATGCAGCGAGCATTTCCATGAATTTGGTTTCAGTGAAGAAGCAAGAAATACGATGGCACGTAATCCTGGTATAGTTCCGGCTGGTGGCGGGGTAGGCGACTGGATGCACATGAATTCAATATCGAAGCTGGGGCCAAACAGGTTGTATGAATCGGGTGATGAGAGATTCAACCCGGAGAACCTTATATTCAGCGGTAGAGAAACCAACATCCTGGCAATAATCGAGAAAAAGACCGGAAAAATCATCTGGAAAGTTGGTCCGTACTATACTGAAACGGAAGCCTTGAGAAATCTCAGACAGATCGTCGGTCCACACCATGTCCACATGATACCTGAAGGTCTACCGGGAGCAGGCAATATACTGGTGTACGATAACGGCGGAATGGCAGGATACGGTGCTCCTAATCCGGGTTCTCCTGATGGCAGACGTAATGCCCTGAGAGATTTTTCACGGGTAATCGAGTTCGATCCTGTAACACTGGAGATTAAATGGCAGTATCCGGCGCCGAGTGGTCCGGGTGGTCCGATGATGGGCGGCAGACTGTACAGCTCATTCATGAGCTCAGCACAGCGTTTGCTTAACGGGAATACTCTAATCACGGAAGGTGGAACCGGTCGACTGATCGAGGTTAACATTGAAGGGGAGATAGTCTGGGAATTCGTGAGTCCATGGAAAGATAAGAGAGGTAATCTGAGCGTAGTCTACCGGGCGTACAGGCTGCCCTACGAATGGGTACCGCAGCTTGAAAAACCTTTTGAAGAAGCGCTTCCGAGTGTCGATAATAGCCGATTCAGAGTGCCAAAAAGAAAAATAAGGTAACTAATCTCACAAAAAACCTTAAGGCGTTTGTGAACTTCTAGTTCGATAAAAATCTCAATACGATATTTAAAACTAAGATAGTATTAAAAGCATGAAGCAGGGGACTCATAAGCCCTTGGTCGGTGGTCCGAATCCACCCGTTGCCACAATTATTATATCGATTACTCAATTATTTAGGATTAATTCAGCTGTCTCTGCTATAACCGTCGCCGTAGCTGCTGCTATATCAGCTATGCGATGATAATCAACTTTTTCCGGCGTATCGGTAGGTTGATGATAATGCTTGTAACGGAAATTTGCTGTATCGGTAACCATCATGGCAGGAATTCCAGCATCCCAGAAACGGGAATGATCACTGCGAGCGAAGTTGCGTACGGTCGGAACTAATATTCCAAGCAATTTTCCTATCACCGGCAAATCATTCGGATCACGTAAGTACAGCGAAGTCTGTTTGCCGGTCAGGTTGTTCAGAGCTGTACCCAGCATAGAAGCCGTTGATTTCGCTTTGCCATTATATATAATACACGTGAAGTCACCTTTGAAATCATTTGCCTTTATCCTGTTATACTGATCTTTATAGAGCAGATCGATACCTTGAGGTACGACCTGACTTCCGGGATCGCTATCCACACAGCCCATCGTTTCATAATTTATCACTCCGAGAATCTTGTAAGATGCTACCAGTGATTCGACAAGCGCTATAGCTCCTAATAGCCATAACTCTTCCATATCCGGCATTGCCAGGACAACTGATTTTTTAAACCGATAACTCCCAAGAACACGGGCTAATTCCAGGATTGCGGCTACCGATGCTGTATTGTCATTTGCTCCTTGCGAAGCTTTAACCGTATCATGATGAGCAATAATAACGATTGCATTTTCAGGTTCATCTGTACCTTTCTTCACCGCAATAATATTAGATCCTTCGAGTCGATCATAAACCATCATTATATCTTTTAGTTTCTCATTCTCATTCAGAAGTAAAGGGCTTATATCTCTCAAAGCTTTAATATTACTATAAGAAAACGGTTGTTTTTCAGGCAGCCAACCAGAATTCGTCAGTTGCTCGATGATCATCGAGTCAGCTTTTTCCATAGCTTCTGGTTGATACAAACGATTCCTGGGACCTGGTAAAGCTTCAACCACAGAACGAATCCGTTCTGTGGCAACCACTCGTCGTATCGATAAACCCCAAGCTTGAATACGCTCAGAAAACCTGTATAATTCCGGTTCTTTTGTGTCGAACATAAAGAGCTTCCGTTTCAACTAATTACTAACGTTCATAATACTAGTCAAACAAAATTATATCATCATAAATGTATGAATAATAGTATCAATCTGAGCTTAAACTCGGTGTGACAGTTTTATTACCTCTGAATTGTTGACAATATTACAGATGAGAATTAGATTAGAACATATCGATATTTTGTGAAATAAACCTTGCTAAAGAAAAAGGAGGTGTGAATGTGTAATCTGGGTAATGCATGGAAAGAGAAGTGCAAGCAGCTGGAGAATGAGAATACTGATTTAACACAGAAGGTCGAGGAACTGGAAAAGGAAATCTATAATCTTAAACATCCGGAACCTTCGGTCGAGAAGCCCTCTCCAAAAGGTGAATTTCCCAGGTCGGTCGTCCGTACCTATCCAGACAGGATTGAGGTCCGCGTAAATAACCTGCAGGAGGCGATTCTGGTCGACAGCAACTCGATGGATGGAATGTGGGACACAGGGCACACCATCCTGCTTAAGGAGGATTTCGATAGAGATAGTCTTATCGTCGGTGATATTCCCGTTTACGACATGGGGGACGGTGCAAATATCATTCATCCTATTATCAGTATCGATGAAGATGAGGAGGGGAAATACTATACGACCCAGGGGCTTAATAACGTCGGCTGGCCTGACAAACATAAGGTGAGAAACTCTCACATCAAGTATATAGTCGTCGGTTGGATCAACACACATGATAACCCTTCCTAACAAGCCGCATACGCTTTTTTAGTAATATCAAATAATAAATTTCCAAAAAACTATTGACAAATTGTGTTCTCATGTTACTATATAAGTAAATACTTACTAATAAATGTTGCAGAATGAACAAAATTATAGAAAGAAAAGAGCGTCTCAGTAGTGCGGATAGACGTTCGCAAATTATCAATACGGCTTTAGGACTATTTGCCAAAAAGGGGTTGAGTGGTACTAGGACTAAGGAAATAGCCAATGAAGCTGGAATTAGTGAAACCCTTATTTTCCAGCATTTCAAGACGAAAGAAGACCTCTATCGCGCAGCATTAAAAGAGCTTTTTGATACTCACCCGTTGATGCCCGAGGTAGAAGGATTAATGGCGAAAAAAGATGATTCCGGTGTCTTTAGTACGTTAGCCCTGCATTTGATTAAGCATAATCGGGAGGATCCCAGGATAATGCGATTGGCTATTTTCAGTGCTTTGGAAGGAAGACATACTGCGAATTTATTCAGTCACCGTGAAGAAATAGAGCCACCATTACCTCAGCTTTTATCAGACTATATTCAAAAAAGGATTAACGAAGGGGCATTTAATAGGGTGAATGCTCGGATTGCAGGCCAGCTGTTTGTTGAAACAGTATTCATGTACATTGCTGACCAGGAAACATCGATAACCGGATCATCTCTTTCCTTTTCGGATGAAGAGACAGTTGAGACGCTGGTTAGTATTTTTTTAAACGGATTAAAAAGTTAAGATCGGTCATAATCAGGTTGTTGATATACACAACCTTTTTTAAGAGTTGAATAACTTAGTAAGTACTTAATAATAAAATATAAAAATGGAGAGTGACTATATGCCCAATGTGAAAGACAATTTAAGTGTGAAAGGCCAGAATGAAATAGAAGAAGATATTGATAATATCGAGATCTGTTTTGATGAAGAGAGCCTTGATTACTGCGCTGTCATCAATTTGATTGTAGTAGGTCTGGGAAAAACTATAGAAACAACCTTAGAGGACTTAAGAGAAGCCGGATATTTTGGTATAGACACAATGATTAATACTAAGTTGAACTGTACAAATCACCAGATGAAAACTACTGGCTTGCGCTAAAAAAATAACCTCAGCAACGCAAATTGCGTAATTTAGCGACTGGATTAAAGTAACATGAATGCTTATAAAGGAGGATTTGGATAAAATGCTAAAAAGAATTGAACATCAGGAAGAAGCCATCGAAGATGTTGACGAAGTCAGACGATATGCCGAAGTTCAAAGACGGGCAAAATATATGTACAGGCCATTAGTCAAAGAATTACAGGCTCTACATGTAACGGGACATTATCTTGAAATAGGAGCTGGTCCTGGACTATTGGCAGCTATGCTTGCAGTAGAAAATCCCAATCTAGCCATTACGGCAATTGACCTTTCCTCTCAAATGGCTGATGTAGCTAGCGAATATTTCAGAGATCACCATCTTCAAGAAAGAATTAACTACATTATTGGTGATGTTAACGATGAAAATGTAGTGCTCGGATTAGGTAAATTTGATTTGGTATATTCTACCCTCTCTTTACACCATTGGAAAGAACCTGAGAAATCGATCAGGAATTTATGGAGAGTGGTTAAAGAAAATGGGACACTTTATATCTATGATTTTAAGAGAGTATGGTGGTTATATTTCCTGCCCGGAACTAATTTTATAAAGGCTGCATATAATTCAGGTGAAATTGAAGAAATGTTGCATCGTTCACATATAAAAAGCTATAAAATTAAGACATTGTTCCCTTATTGTGTACAGTCCATCATTGCGACTAAATGAATAGAGAATGATTTCATTTCTCTTAGTTTGAAAAGTTGTCGTGATGCTTGAAATAATATGCACAATTACAGTTTATTTACCTAAATACGCGAAATGGACAAGATGGAGGTATTAATGACTCGGGAAATCACCACGATTGAACTCAAATTGCCTTTCAAAACGGGCAGTGTGAACTGCTACCTGGTTGAAACCGATACCGGATTTATCCTTATTGATACCGGCAGTCCGAGTAACAGCAGCGAACTTGAGAGTACACTGAGTGAGTTCGGGTGCAACTCCGGTAACCTTCACCTCATTCTGTTAACCCACGGAGATTTCGATCATTCCGGTAACGCTGCATCTTTGAGAAAGAAATTCAATACGAAAATAACCATGCATGCCGAAGACTCACCGATGGTCGAACGGGGAGACATGTTCCTGACCAGGAAGAAAGGTAACTTTATACAAAGCTGGATAGTGAAAACGATGTTCGGCTTTGGTAAATCGCAGAGATTTTCTCCCGACCTGGAAATTACCGACGGCTTTAGCCTGACCGAATACGGACTCAAAGCCGAGGTGATCCATATTCCGGGGCATTCAAAGGGATCGACAGGAATTCTCATGGCTGATGGTACCTTGATTTGCGGTGACTTGTTTGAAAGTACGGGCGGAAGCGATAATCCGAAACTAAACAGCCTTATGGACGACCTGGAAGCCGCGAACAGAAGTATCGATAAGCTGAAAAATCTCAAAGTCGATACCGTTTATCCCGGCCACGGCCAGCCTTTCACAATGGAATCGTTTTTAGTTAAATACAGTGAATATAAGGTATCAAATGAAAGTGGCTAATAAACACAGATACTATACAGTTAACTACCAGTTCCTGAAAACACAGGAATGATGTATAATGTATCTGGGTTGAATTAATATAAAAACATGAAACACATCTTTAATCACTTTCACCTCCATCGCTTCAGATAAGGGAGTTCGTGCTGGTAAACTCCCTGATTTTTTACCATCAGGAGATCGCGAACTGTCAAACTCACTCAGTTAACTCCTCAGCAGATTTCAACATTTCGGCAGCAGTCTCTACTCATAACAGCAGGGATGCCGGATACGCATGTCGTTCGGATTTTTCGGGAGAAAACCTTTACCTGCATGATCAGAGCTGGATGCACGAACCGATGAAATACCAGAAAAAGGATCAGATTTCAGAAATATGAACTATCGTAACGACATAAGAAATATTGCCATAGTAGCCCATGTCGACCATGGTAAGACTACACTTGTGGACGCCATGCTCAAGCAGAGTCACATTTTCCGTGACAATCAGGAAGTAGGCGAGTTGATAATGGACAGCAACACACTCGAGAGGGAAAAAGGCATTACCATTCTGGCTAAAAACACCGCGGTTGTTTACCGGGGTGTGAAAATCAATATCATCGATACTCCAGGGCACGTCGACTTCAGCGGAGAAGTAGAGCGAGTCATCAGTATGGCCGACGGATGTCTGCTACTTGTCGATTCTATAGAAGGCCCGATGCCTCAAACTAAGTTCGTATTGCGCCACGCCCTCCAGAAAGGACTAAAGATTATTGTTGTCATAAACAAGATGGACAGACCGAACCCTCAAGTAGAAGAGGTAACAAGGTTGACGCAGGACCTTTTTCTGGAACTTGCCGTTTCTGCCGACCAGCTCGACTTTCCAGTACTGTACGCAAGCGCAAGGCAAGGTGTTGCGTCGATCAAACCGGATCTTCACGGCACGGATATCAGCCCAATATTTGATGCTATCCTGGAATTTGTACCCCCTCCAAGAATAGAAGACGGACCTTTCCAGATGATGGTTTCGAATCTGTCCTACGACAGCCACAAAGGTAAAATATCAATCGGCCGGATATGGAGGGGAAGGATAGAGGAGCACGACCGGGTTGCCGTAATAGATTCCGATGGAGACGTAGAAGAATACGAAGTTGCCGAACTATTCACACATCTTGGACTGAAAAGGGTGAAAACAGAGTACGCCGAGGCCGGAGATATCATTGCTTTGACCGGGGTCGACAGGATAAGCATCGGTGATACCATCACCTCTACGGAAAAACCCGACGCTTTACCCCGGATCGAAATCGGTGAACCAACCGTTGAGATGACATTCGGCGTTAACACTTCACCTCTGAGAGGGAGAGAGGGAAGATTCTGCACAACCCGTCAGTTGCGGGAACGACTTTACAGGGAACTGGATACCAACCTGAGTCTCAGAGTTCGTGATACCGCCAGCCCTGATACCTTCCTGGTCAAAGGCAGGGGTGAACTGCACCTCGCTATTCTAATTGAAACCATGAGACGTGAAGGTTATGAATTCGAAGTATCGAAGCCACAGGCTATCGTGAAACTGGTTGACGGCAAACCGATGGAACCAGTCGAAATTCTGACTATCGATACCAGGAAAGAATATATTGGGGTTATATCGGAGATAGTTAGTAAACGGCTGGCAAGGATGATCGACATGAGAAATGACGGACACGACGGTGTTCGCATGGTTTACCGGATTCCTACGAAGGGACTGATTGGATTGAGAAGTACCTTCCTGACCGCTACTCGAGGCGAAAGTGTTATTAATACTATGTTCCTCGATTTCGAACCGGTGAAGGGTGAAATCACATCTGCCAGGAATGGGGTTCTGGTAGCATCAGAAGACGGGTACGCTATAACTTACGGCCTGAATAATGCCCAAGAAAGAGGTATCACCTTTGTCGAGCCCGGAACCCGGATCTATGAGGGCATGATCGTAGGGCAGAATTCTCGGCTACAGGATATACCGGTCAATGTCTGCAAAGAAAAGAAAAAGACCAATATACGCTCCTCAACATCAGATATCGCTGTAAAACTGACACCTGCAGTTACATTCAGCCTGGAACAGGCGATTGACTTTATTGCTGCGGATGAATTACTCGAGATAACACCCGAGAGTATACGGATGAGAAAAAAACTTCTTACCTATTCACAGCGACTGAGGAGTATTTCAGCTTCCAGACAAACCATAACACAATAGGTCAGGCCAATATATCAACTGCCTACCAAAATCCTCCCGCTGCCACCATTTTTGTGTCTATTAGTTACTTCCCAATCTCTTGATATCTTCTGCCCACACTTCCTCTATCACTGTCGCGTCACTGTTATTCATGAATTCGTCTATTACTCGACGTATTTTGTCTTTATTCCTTTCTATACCCATTGTTTATTTGTTCCTTTATTTATTTTGTAGATTCCATTACCTTCTTTAACTCGTTAAGGTGTGTTGCCCAAGTCCTTTTTCCTAAAATTGGCATGATTAAGAGCATCGGTTTGAATAGTAATGTGAAATCAGTATCAGCAGAAACTGAGACTCGTGTTGAGTTATTAACTTTTTCAAAACCAAATATTCCCTCGAACCATTTAAAAAATCCAAACTTGGGCACATGGAACGTAATTTTCCTATCTTGTTCAAATTCTGTAATTTCGAGTGGAGTGGAATATTTCTGTCCCATATATACCATTTTTGTGTTGAAAACAGTCCCAATATTTATTGGACTATCTGAAGTTCTTATACACTCCAGCATACTATGATTCCATTTTGGGTAATTCTCGAAACTAGCTACATATTCAAAAATGTCTTGTACTTGTCTATCAATTAAAATGCTACATTCCACAAGTGCCATGACTCATTCCTCCTTTTACTTCCCAATCTCTTCAGAGCCTGTCTTAAAAGTCACTTTCTCACGCCTAGGACATAAAATGCCTAGCTTCAGAAAAACGCATTTTTTATATTTCTGAGACAGGCTCTTCAGTTGGTGGGAGTAAGCCCATTTGTTGGTACGCCCCAAGCTTATCAGCCAATGACCATGATTCAGCGAGCTTACCATCCTCAATACGGACAACGATGAATCTAGCTGCTGTTATGGTATTACCTGAAGGCTCATGTGGAAACCTGACAGTAACACGTGTGAAGACTTTATCTCCTTCGGCTAACATATCATCAATAGTGTGAATCATTCCTAGTCTTGATAGAGCATGTTCTATGTAAGTATCTCTATCTATATCAGGAGAACCTGCCTGATGTGTAACGAAATTACTGGTTAAATGTTCCCTCAGTGCGGATATATCTCCTTTGTTAACCTTTTCAATTAACTGCTTAACAACCTCTTTATTCTCTTCAATTCCCATTGTTTATGCCCCTTTTACTCCATTTTCTTCTGGATTGCTTCTCCTGAAGGTAAGACTCCTAATTGCTGTAATAAACCCAGTGAATCACTTACTCTAGCCCCACCAGCTATGATTTTCCCATCTCTAAATTCGTATATGTTTGCTACTAACCACTCAGCATACTTACCTTTCGTTGAACCTGAATTCAAAGTCCCGCTGATTTGTTGAAGAGCAAATACCCTGTTTCCCTCAGCTATCATGTCTTTATTTTCAAAATGTAAGTCAGGCATCCTCAATCTACGATTTTTTAACGACTGGATATGACCTTCTTTCCCCAAAATATTTCCGCCTTCACCAACAAAGTCATCTGCAAAATAATCTTCGTATTTATCGTAGTTTTGATTATTCAGAATATCTTCTACGTATCCTTGAACCTTACTCTTATTCTCTTCTATTCCCATTGTTTGTTTTCTCCTTTATTTGTTTAATCTTGAGATAGTACTTCGTTCTCTTTACTGAAAGAGGGTGTGGGTGTAGTGGCAAAATAGAAAATAGGCTTGTCTACTTTCTTGTTTTTAATCGCACCGTGGGAAACTCCCGCTGGTATAAATATCACACAACTCTTGGTGATAGTATGTTTCTCATCACCAAGAGTAATTTCTATTTCTCCGCACAGTTCTTCAGGATGGTCCGTGTCACTGCCGAATAATCCCAGGTATTCATCATGACTATGGTCATGAATCATAGAATTAACACTTTCTTTCAAGACCCATCCAGCGGTGACAAAATTGACTCCAGGATTATACTCGCCGTCCGTGTAAACGACCATTTTACTTGACCCCTCGCCCTGGGTTTCCTGACTCATAGCAGTTTGCTCTTTAATCTTATCGGGTATTCCGATGATGATATTCTTGCCATATTTGGTTTCTGACATTTCACCCTCCTTCAAACAAAACAGGGTACTACTCACCACCGCACTATCGGCAGCTATAGTACCCACAAAATATTGTTGAGTTTATTACAGTACGGAATAAGAAGTCAATACAATAACCGGAAGCCAATTAGAGCTTGAACTCTGTATGACAATTCTGTTGACCTTTCCTGGAGTGGCGTTTCCCGAGATATCCTGCTATATTCTGTTTGAAGGTTGTTTAACAGATACCAATGGAGATAAAGAACTATTACATGGTCCTGGGTGTCAGCGCTGACGCAACGATGAAAGAGATAAAAAAAGCCTACCGTCGCCTGGCAAAGGAACACCACCCGGATCATCATCCAGAGAAAAACGCAGAAGCGGAAGCCAGTATAAAGGAAATCAACGAAGCCTACGAGGTGCTGAGTAAGCCGGATTCCAGGCAGCGGCACGATGTGATGTTGACGCTTGCTTACTATTCGCAGGGAGATTATTCAGAAGAAATCGATCCCGACTCAATTTACGATTCCGAGAGCATGTCCGATATAGTGCGGAAATTTACTCATTTGGCGTTCATGCAGATGGGGATGGGCTGGCGTAATCAGCAGAATAACAGTCAGGAAGCGGATGACCAGCTGCCGGGATAGATATTTCCAAAATTACCTAATTTCTAAGCTCTAAACAATATCAAATCTCAAGTTTTTAAATCATTTGAAATTAGATATTTGCATTTTCCCAGGATTTTGTATTGAGGATAATATTAAAGAAGAAGTTTCCCCCTTTGAAAAAGGGGGACTAAGGGGGATTTTGAACTTAAATCCCTCTCAATCTTCCTTTACGAAAAGGAGAAGTAAAATATTTGAAACTCAATTAAAGTTAGTAGATTCTTGGACATCTATAGTCTTTTATCTGGATTAGTGTTTACCTGGGCAGCCCTAATGCTCTCTGGGCAATAACATTCCTCTTAATCTCTGACGTTCCTGTCATGATGGTATCGCCGCGTGACGAAAGGAAACTCCGCTGCCACCTTCCGTCATCGATCGAGTACTTCGAGCCTTTGACCAGCTGGCTGTAAGGACCCTCGAGATACATGGCGAAGTCCTGGAGCCGCTGGTTTAACTCCATCGACATCAGGCTTCCGACGGCACTTTCCGGTCCGGGATCGATCCCTCTTATCTGTCGTGTCAGCGTGCGGAGTCCGATACACTTGCAGACATTGGCCTCAATATAGAACTGGGCTATTTTCTGTCGTACTGTCGGATATTGAGAGAGTAGTTCGCCTTTCTTCTCCATAGTCCTGACAAGGTCGATAAGATTCAGGATTGAGTTTATCTGCACATTCGCCGAGTTTGAGTTCGTTCTCTCGAACTCGAGGGTACGCATGGATATGTACCATCCCTGATTTACCTCGCCCACCACAAGGTTCTTAGGAATTCTTACATCATCGAGGAAGGTTTCGCAGAACAGGAAATCTCCGTTCATTTCACGCATCGGATTGACCTTCACACCTGGAGTTTTCATACCAAGCAGGAAATAGGTTAGTCCTTTATATTTTGGAATATCCGGGTTAGCGTTGGTCCTTGCCAGCAGGATAGCCCAATCCGATCTCATGGCTCCGGTTGTCCATACTTTCTGTCCGTTAATGATGAAATCGTCGCTGTCTTCTACTGCTCTTGTCTGTGTATTGGCCAGGTCCGAGCCGGCTTCAGGCTCGGAAAACGCCTGGCACCAGTGATCGTCACCGCTCAGTATGCGGGGAAGAAATCGTTTCTTCTGTTCCTCGGTACCGGCCAGCAGTATCGTCGGACCTGCCCAACCGAGACCTAAATTTGCCAATAGAGGGGGCGCCCGTCGTTTCGCCATTTCCTCGTTGAATATCCATTGTTCGACATGCGTGCCGCCGCGTCCTCCATATTCCTTCGGCCATGTTATGCCGACAAAACCGGCTTTATACAGCTTCTTATGCCAGGTGTGGTAGAAATCCATAATTTCTTCGAGTTCCATATTTGGACTGGTGATATCGGTCTTGCCCCACCACTCTGGCATATCGATAAGGTTCTCATCAAGCCAGTCGTTTAACTATTTCTTAAAAGCTTCCTCTTCATGTGTAAGGGTGAGATCCATTCATTCTTCCCTTTAATCCGAGTTATTTAACATAAATGGCATGGTCTGGGGAAGGTCTTCTCTTGTTCTGCCTTTGGTAAGTGTTTCCGGCATCAACTTCTTTAGTTCTTCCGGTGTCCAGCGCCCGTCTTTCCAGAGTATCTGCTGTACCGGCGGCGGTTCGGTGAATATTCCTACGTGGCCATGCCAGACCTCGAATATGCACCCGTTGATGTCACCGGCCGATTCGCTGGCGAGATAGACGACTAAGGGTGCTATATCTTCCGGTAGATCGTGTTCAAGTGCTTTAAAAGGTCTTCCTCTCCACAATGCTATTGGTCGGATAATGTTGCAGGTTACTCCGAATTTCGCCATATCCCTGGCTACAGTACGGGCGAATCCGGTAATTCCTTCTTTCGCGGCGGAATACATAGCCTGGTTTTCAAGACCGAATCCAGTATGGGAGGACGTGCATACTATTCTACCGTATCCCTCCTCCTTCATTACCTCACAGGCGGCCCGTGTGCAGTAGAATGTACCGTAAAGGTGGGTTTTGATAACAGCATCGAAGTCTGTGGTCTCTATGTCATAAACGGGGGATGTTCGCAAAATACCGGCGTTGTTTATCAGGACGTCCAGTCGACCGAATGTTTCCATAGCAAAACGTATAATAGCGTTGGCTCCTCTTTCATCGGCAACCGAGTCATGACTGGCTATTGCTGTTCCTCCGGCCTGGATTATTTCTTCAACCGTCATATCGGCTGGGTCTTCCGAAATTCCTATCCCGTCATGCGACGTGCCGATATCGTTAACAATCACTTTGGCTCCTCTGGCGGCAAGCTCCAGAGCTTCGGCTTTTCCGATACCTCCTCCTGCGCCGGTAACAACCGCAACCCTGTCTTTTAGCAGGTCTTCCATATTTCCTCCTCGATCAACGACCACCGGTTTATCTGGTCTGATATTTTTTTAGATTATAATGCTATATGGGGTAAAGATAAAAGTGGTTTTCTCAGTCCATGTACAAAATTCGGTAAAAAAACTCTATCGGTTATAGGATCAAAATGGTATCCTGTTTATCATTAGAGAAAACATTTCAAGGAGCACGTATGGCAAGTTATAAAATAATACAAATTGTTGCTTCACAGAGCGTACCTGACAAGGAAGATGAGTTCAACAGGTGGTATACCGATGTTCATGTCCCGATGTTCTTCGGTTTCGACGGACTGAAACAGGCAGGCCGGTATCGGTGTATTGGTGCTGCCGGTGATAACGCCAAATATCTGGCTATCTATGAGTTCGAAGACGAAGAATCCCTGGCTGCTTTTCCGAAGAGTGAAGCTTTTGCCGAGGCTGTAAGTGATTTCGAAGACAGGAAAGAAGCGGTCGGATTCGAAATGAAATGGGCTGCTTCATATGAGCTTATCAAATCGTGGAGCAGGGAATAAATAATTGGCAGAGGTTGTAAAGCCTGGAAAACAACCGGGTGATTGGCATTATAAGCGAATAATAAATTAATAAAGAGGAGTATCGATGATCAAATCAATTTCACTGGCTTACAGGAAACCCGGAATGACCCGAGAGGGATTCAGTAAATACTGGAGGGAGACGCACGCTCAACTTGCTGCGGATATGATCCCGGGATTAAGGAAATATGTACAGAACCATTTCATCACGACACCCGGACGTGAGTACGAAGGAGATGGTATCGTGGAAATGTGGTATGACAACATGAAAGCGTTCGAAAATTCACTGACATACCTGCAGACCGATGCGGGAAAACTGCTGGCCGCTGATGGAGAGAAATTTTCCGAGATGCGAAAAGGATTCCTGTGGGTAGTAGAAGAGCATGTTATCAAGAATGAACTGAAATAGCATCAAAGCAGAACGGGGTGTTTAATGGCTGAACAAAAATACAGTAAGAATATTATTACCAGACCCAGGCAGAAAGAACTGGACGAGTGGAAAGAGTGGGGAGATGTTCGAAAAAGTCATATATACGTGGATGAAGAGATTGTAAAAGGTGGCTATTATTTACAGGGTTCATGGCTGTACAAAGCTTCTGATATTCCTTATCCCGATGAGACACATTCTCACGATTTCGATGAATACCTGGGTTTCATAGGTACAAAATTCGATGATCCGTTCGACCTGGGCGGAGTTGTTGATCTGTGGATGGATGGCGAATTTTACACGCTGACGGAAACGTGCATGATATTTATCCCGGCTGGAGTAGAGCACTGTCCCGTTTATGCCAGGAGAGTGGACAGTCCGATATTTTTCCTGGCGACCATTCATCAGAAAATGTATGAAAGAGATCTTAAGGGTAAGGTTAGCGGGTAAAACAACTTGTTAATAGTCTAGTATTTGTCTATCTCGACGATTACAGGAAGATGATCGGATGCAGTACTCTGGATAACCTTTGCATTCCTTGATGTCAGATCAGGAGTTATCCAGATATAGTCAATGCGTTGATACAAATCCGCGGAATGGTAGGTGTATCCTTTGGGAGGGATATTACCGGACATCACGTCGATAAGACCGGTGTCTCGAAACATTCGGATCTCGGGAGAATCCGGTTCGGCATTCAGGTCACCTGTAATTACCGTCATTTCCGCGTTATTCCAGATTTCCAGGATAACCGGTACCTGTTGCTGGCGGATTTCCGAGTCTTCGGAAATATGGTGTAAATGAGTGGCGATCACGGTCAGGTAGTCTTCGGTGCCGATGTCGATTTTAGTAACCAGGAAGCCCCTGCGAATAAAGAGATCTCGAGGAGGTAATTCATAGTTTGTGGATTCTACTATCGGAAAGCGGCTGAGAATAGCGCTTCCCCATAATTGCCCTTCGGTTGGGCCTGATACATAAGGAATTTCGAGTCGCTGAGAAAGCCATTCCAGCATGTCCACCCTCCCGCTGATCAGCCATCCCCTGGAGATCTCTTGCAGAGCGACAATGTCGGGATCACTCTCTTCAATGACAAGAGCAAGGGCTTCCATGTCTAGATCTCCCCCTGTATTGAACCCGTTGTGAAGGTTATAAGTCATCAGCGTAACCGGGAAACCGTTTCCGTCTGCTTCAACCGGTTCCTCATAGACTAAGGTTTGGATCCAAGGTATGACCAGAAGCACCAGGACAAGTAAAGGTGTTACCCATGAGGTTTTTATCACCATAGTACGATTACCGGTCTTAAGACACGATACAAGAGCACAGATAGCTATCAGTACTGCCGCCGCCACCTCGAGAAAGGTATTGGTATAAGGGAGGTTGATTTGATAGACGGCATAATACGCCAAGGTCAGGATACCGAAAAGCAGAAATCCTGTTCCGTTTGCTGCGGTTATACTGCCGGATTGTAAATCATTTCTTCCAATAATTCCGGTCACTATTGTCACAAGTAGAATCGATATGGATATTTGCTCGACGAGTAACAGCGTAACTGCCAGCCAAGGTTGATCGGGGAAAGGGAATATCGTACATACTACCAGAATTATTCCTACTGATAAAACGACCGGTATCTTTGTGAGATTCTTCCTGAGAAACAGGACAGAGACAGAAAGACCAGCTATCTGGGTAATCAACACCCAGCCGAACACATAAGGCGGCAACCATCCGGTAGCAACCGTATGACGGGCTATATTTTGTAGTACAACCATCTGGAGAAAGAGGAAAGGACCGAAAGCCAGCCACGGCCAGGTAATTCCTCCAGTTTTAGTTTCAGGTGCTGTGTACCGTGAGAAGTCGACGATAGTCAACCAGTGAAAAAGAACCAGAATTATAGTTATCAACAGGACAAGGAAATCAGACCGCCACATTAGATCGTAAGTTCCGAAGATACCGTGTAACACTGTATCCAGGATAAATCCCGCCAGCAGACCTATTACCAGATTGCCGACGGACTTACTTCCTCTGCACCTGATTTTGTTTACATATATGGCCAGAAATATTCCGAATAATATTGTACCGATTGCGGATACTAACAGGTTTATAAGAGGTTCGGACCATTGCACCTGGACAAGAAGTCTTGCCAGTCCCAGTCCGACAGCGCTAAAGGCTACAAGCTGGTAACTGTCTGTTACCCGTTTCAGGAAACCGGAAAGAAAAGAAAATGAGAAGATAGCCAGTGCTATCGGTCCTAGTATCATAGCGTTAAGTCCGAAACGATCTCCAAGTACCCAGGTAATCTGGGGGATCATCACTTTGAGTAATTGGAGACCAAAAAGCACGGAGAGAGCAGGCAGGAGTATATCGCTGGACCTTGCGAGTATAGATATTTTATCCTGATCAGTTCTCATTTATGTTCCACTTTGTCTTTATGGGTAAAGTGATTTTATACCACCAACCTTACTAAAACAACATTAAAAATCTTATGGGTAACAAATGAGTAAGGAGGTAGATACTTTCCTCTACCTCCTTCTGTACGTGAGTCACTAGTTAAGTACCACAATGCTGGGTAGTTGGACTGTTAATAGCCCATACCTAGTTTCATCTCTTCGTCTATCCACATGTACCAGTATATCTGGAGTTGGTCATCGCAGCCTAGTGAGGACTCGCCATGATAGTTCTGCACCCAGGGCCACCACATTCGGTAACTCCGTGGAACCGGACACCATATGCCGACGCACTGCTCCAGAATGAAAGGGGTAATTTCTTTGAGAGTAGAAGCGTATTTAACGTCGTCCTTCATTACGTATTTTCGCTGCTCTTCGTAGGCTGCTCTCGTCTTGGGGTGCTCATAATAACTGAAGCAGTCGAAACTTTCGATGCGGGTGCTGTGCATATCATAAGGGAAGGCTGCTGTGGGTGACGCGGTGTAAATACCTTCCTCGTAGGATCTGGAGCGTCTCATGCCGCCGACGATACTGCCTTCAAGCTGTTGTATCTCCAGTTCGACGTTAACCACGGAAAAATATTCCTTGATGATGGACAGGAAGTCTGTTTGAGCAGGACTGGAGGAGATTATCTGGCACTTGAAACCATTAGGATATCCTGCTTCGGCAAGCAGAGCCTTTGCCTTGGGGATAGTAGTTTCATCGAACGTGAACAGTTCCTGGACACCGCATCGTGAATCAGGAGTAGTCGGCTTGGTCGGCTGTTTTTCGAGAGGAGTATAGAATGGTTCCCAGGCTTTATCCGGAGGATATACTGCACCAAGCAGGTTTGCATCTCCGCCGTAGTAGTCATCTATAAGTTCCTGTTTGTTAATACACAGGGTCATCGCTTGCCTGACTCTGGTATCTTTCCAGGGTAACTCCGGTTTATCTACTCTGAAATATAAATGTGCATCAAAACCGCCAGGAAGCGTTACATAGTGTAATTCGGGATTCTCGTTGATTAGCGTCTTCGAATCTTCCGTATTTATCGCTAAACCGTATGATATATCAACCTGACCGGTACGGAATGCTGCCAGCTGCGTCGAGGCGTCACCGATAATCATCCACTTCAATTCATCCAGGTAAGGAAGCTGGTTTTTCGGGTGTATCGGATCGTGCTGCCAGTAGTTCGGATTACGCTCGAACGTAAGTACACTCCCTGTGATATAATCTTGAAGCATATAAGGTCCTGTCCCCACAACATTTTTCCAGTCCTTCATGTCGCCGTAGGTATCGACTACCTCCTTGGGATAATGGTATAGCCAGGAACCGACATAGATAGCCTGTAATCCCTGGGCTTCTGGAGGCACCTTAACTTCAACGGTCCATTTATCCAGAGCAGTAGCTCCGAGAATATATTCTTCCGGAGGACTAATCATGCGATGTGCTCCGGTGGGGGCTGATGTCAGGCGATTGATAGCCCAGGCGGCATCATAGGCATCGTATTCTCTGCCATTTACCGGTGGTTTGTTCTGCCAGTGAACGCCCTGGCGGATGTTATAAAGCAGAGTATCTTCATCCGGCATACTCCAGCTTTCGGCAAGGTCACCGGTTAAACGGCTGGCATAACCAAGGAAACCACCGATACCTGCGCTTCCATCTCCAGCAGGTGTCTTGCTCCAGTCACCCATTAATAGCTCTTCATTGACAACATAAAGCGTGCTGCAACTCACCATAAATGTGTAATATGGATCCCATCCTTGAGGTTCGAACCAGGCGAAGGTCATCGTTCCGCCGTATTTCGGTTCATCGGGATCACGATAACCATCCTGCTCTTTATCTGTTTCCTTAGTACCGCAAGAAGCAATAATCAGTGAAAGTACCATGAGGCAACTTACTAATACCAAGAATATTTTTTTATAATCGATTTTCATAACACCTCCTTAACAGTTTACTCATTAAAATTTGTCTTTCCTCAATCTATCTGAGTTGTACCGGTGTATTATTCCTATAATGCACCTCCTTTTCCGGCTGATCCCGCTGCTAAAGCTCGATTTCCCCCGGGGCTCCGGATACGGAGGTATGGGTGGTATTTGAGCCGACGTGCGCTGTCAACACTCAGCATCCTGTTTTCCCTCAGCAGGGTCAGTCTGTATATAGTATTATATTCATACACTTCTTTTATACCTTGGTTCAATAAGTCCAATATCGGTTAATAAAAAAAGCACCACAAACCATCAGGTTCAATGGTTTACGGTGCCTTTAATCTCATCATAATCACCTCCTTAGGTAGAAGGTGGAAAATGGTAAAGGAACAGTATATTAGGTTTTACATATGTATTGGTGCTAAAGTATATTGTATTAGCGTTAAGATGTCAAGGTAATCTGAAGGTAATCTGAAACTAACAGCTTCGATACTTACTCGTATTTATTGGGAATTTGATTGTATATTCGTTATATTAAAAAATAACCTTTACAGTACACTAATAAGTAGGAGGTAGAGATTATTCTCTACCTCCTACTGTCTAAACTTACGAGTCGATAACTATTATGCTGTACAGACGGATTATTAGTATCCCATTTCCTTCTTTAGCTCAGTGTCAATCCAGTTATAGTATGTATGGTGGAAGGGTAACATTGCGCCCAGCGTAGTAGCACCATAGTAGTTCTTCAACCACGGCTGCCAGCAGTTATAATTGTAGGGTATAGGCAACCATATGGCAATCGATTCTTCGAGCAGGTATGGAGTCAGATTTTTAAGAGCGCTTCTCCAGACAACGTCGTCTACAGCCAGATTTTCATTGATACTTTTCAGTACTTCCCTGACTTTCGGGCTTTCGAAGAATGAAGCGCAGTCGTTGGATTCGGGACGGACCTCGAACAGGTAATGGGGCAGGAAATGCTGCTTGGTGCCTTTGTACCACATTTCCTCCCAGGTACGAGCACGATCCATGCCTCTATATATAGAGGGTTCAACCTGCTTTATTTCCATATCGATGCCAACCTTTGCAAGATCTTCCTTTACGACAGAAAGCAAGTCCGTTGCCGTTGGTGAACTTGAATAAATATTAGTCTTAAAACCATTAGGATACCCGGCTTGTGCTAAAAGCTGCTTGGCTTTTTCAGGATTACCGCCTGTCATTAACTCCTGAACGCCGCACATTGAACCTGCTATCGCCGGTTCTGTCGACAGTTCCTCCAGCGGAATGTACAGGTCTGCAAATGCTGGAGTATCGTAGTACGGCCAGCACATTAGAGATCCGTGTCCTTCATAGTAGTCTTCGAGTATCCTGACCTTATCGACGGCCAAATTCATTGCCTGCCGTACAAGAAGTTCGTTGAATGGCAGATCTTTGTCCTGCCTGCCTGTCGGTAGGGAGTGCCATCCATAGGTGTACACCCATTCAAACTCGTAATTCATAGTTTTCTGGAATACTTCCCATTGTTCCCAATTAGCTCCAAAAGTGTCTATTTTCCCCGTCCGGAAAGCTGCCTCCCGGGCTGACAGGTCTGGAACAACGGGGAACTTCAACCCGTCTATGTAGGGAAGCTGGTTACCCTTGCCGGGTCCACACGGATCGGTTTGCCAGTAGTTGGGATTTCTCTCCATGGATATCATTGCGCCAGGAATATAGTCCTTTATCATAAAAGCGCCAGTGCCGAGAGCATTTTCCCATTCTTTCTGGGTGGGATACAATTCCGGGCACATCATGTAGGCGCGCTGGCCATCCTCCCAGAAATGAATTCCCTGAGTGTTAAGTGGAACCTTAAGGACGACTGTATATTTATCCGTTGCTTCAACCGATATCAATCGTTCTTCCGGAGGGAAGAATGCCTGGAAGTTGCCGATTGGAAGATCCCACTGGGTCTTTATGTTCCAGGCTGCATCCTCGGCAGTAAATTCTCTACCGTTTGCCGGCGGTTTGTTCCACCAATGAACACCCGGGCGAATATGGAATATGAGAGTTTCGTTATCCGGGATTTCATAACTTTCTGCCAATTGACCTGTACACATGTTGGCATACGCGACTGCACCAAATCGCCAGTCAGTTTCATATGTTCCGGCAGGCCCTTTCGCCCAATCTCCAGCCATAAGGGGTTCGTTTGTAATTGAAATCTGCCAACCCAGCAGGTCAAAGCCGGTGGTGGCATCCCAGCAAGAAGTGTCGGCTACCTGAGCAGCCGTGAAAATACCACCGTATTGGGGTTCATCGCTTGGTGTCGTGACTTCTTCTTTTCTTTCACCGATTTGAGGTTCTTTTGATTCTGTGATAATAACCTTTGCAGGTCCTTCGTCTTCTTCTTTAACCTTACCTGTCTCCTGAGTCTCGCAGGAAGCAATAATTAGTGAAAGTGCCATAAGACAGCTCACTAATACCCAGAGTAGTTTCTTATAATCGATTTTCATAGCACCTCCGTATAAGTTTACTTGTCATAATTCATTATTTATCGATTGGTCTAATGTGTACAGGTGTGTTTTTTCGATAATGCACCTCCTTTTCCGGCTGACCCTGCTGCTAAAGCCCGATTTCCCCCAGGGCTCCGGACACGGGAGGGGTATGGGTGGTATTTAAGCCGACGTGCGCTGTCAACACTCAGCACCCTGGTTTCCCCCAGCAGGGCCAGCCTTCCCATATTCCATATCCCCTTTTCGACGTCCGGTAAATCAACGTGGAAATAGAAAAGACACCGCAAACCACAGGATAAACTGATTGCGGTGTCTTTAACCTCATCTCATTCACCTCTATAACTCAAGAAGGTGTAAGGTGGTAAAGGGACAATATGTTAGGTTAATTCTATTTGGTGCTAAAGTATATTGTATTAGCATGAAGATGTCAAGAACATATTGAACATATTGAACATATATTGAACATATTGCGTAATTACTCTAAGTGTTTACCGTAATTGTGTCGTTGACGCAGAAATCAGGCAGGAATAGTGGTCTATTCCTTGCCGAACGCTTCATCTATGGCTTGCTGGATGCTGGGAGGTAATTCTATAGTATCTTCTTCTAACGTGCCTTCTTCCTGGTCATATATCTCTTCAAGCTGCTTGGATAACTCAGTAAGACTTGGTGAATGCTTTATTTCTTTGCTGACCCTTTCATATTGCCTGTTTCCGGCGATTCGAGTCTTTTCCAGCGGGATATTGATTCCTTCCAGCTTGGAGAGTATACTGAGAATCCTGTGAACTCCTGTAAAATCCGGTTCCTGGAGCGAAATGTGAGAAGGCATATGTGCCATCAGGTTCACGGATACAATGCCTTCATCAGTGAGTTTCTGGGAGATTGTGTTGAAGATGCTTGTCGGGCCCTGATATTGCCTCCCGAGTGTCTGTCGAACACCCAACGTTTCCAGCTTATCCGAGACCTTGGGATCGCTGCTTCTTCCCGTGATACGTATCGGTCTGGTATGGGGGACCGGACTTCCCATAGCTCCTGCAACTACGTATCTTGATATATTCAGCTTTTTCAATAAAGTTACGATTCTGTCGACGAAAATTTCTGAGAAATGGTTAGGTTCCAGCAAGCTGAGAAGAAGCAGGTCATGTGTCGATTCAAACCTTCTTACATAGTATACTCTTGAGTTTGGGTACTCAGTACGCCTGATACCTTTGTTGTCTATATAAGTCAGGCTGCGTTCACGGTAGGCGACGAAATCATAAAAATCGCCGGGTCTGGCAAACTCGGCAATCTTATCTGCGTCATAATGTTCGATCAGCTTTTCGAGAGATTCGTCTCCGACACTCCCCCAGTTCAGCCAGCCTATATGGACACCGATGGCGTGAAGTTCTCTTCCCGTTGTATCAGGGATATCCAGGTTAAAATCGGTTAAGAACTCATGAATGCTCATAATTAATCGTCCAGAAAACTCTCGTATATTATATTATATACCAAC
>DUFA01000131.1 GCA_011191975.1 Dehalococcoidia bacterium | reverse complement strand
TATACTCAAATACTTACCGAACCGTAATACAAACATCCTCATGCCTTCCTTCCATATGCATCTTGACTTGCATTACCCTCTTCCCTAGATAGTATGGGAAAGGATGGTGTAACTAGCATTCTTAAGCCGGAACCGTCACCCCATACTTACTCTCCAGGTCGTCTGCGATTTTTTTCAGACCCTGTTTCTCCAGTGTTGATCTTCTCGGTATTCCGGTCTCCGGATCCCAACCTCTTAATGTATAGTATTCTTCCATTGCCTCGATGAAATCTTGCTTACTGGTATGAGCCCATGCTGGTGATGCGTACGTTGCATCGTTATATAGGTCGTCTTCTTTCCTGCGCCCTTCTCTCATATGTATGCATCGTTCGATATTGGCTACAGGATTCATTGCCTCCATCATCTCATCGTGGCTCATGTTTATCCCAGTAACGGCTGAAAATACCTTTGCACCAACAGACTGATCACCGATTCCGTCAGATGTATATTTTGAGAAAGTTGGAGGCATGCCTGCCCAGGAGCAGTAGGTTATACAATCCGAGTTTAAATCTAGGTTATGGCGGAGGATAGTGGTGGGCATATTAGCTTTCAACGAAGGGGGTACCCTTGGTACATTCCTCCTCTCAGCACCTCGTTGGGGCGAAGCTCCGGCACCTATCATAATCAGGTGACTTGGACGAAATGCCCATGTTCTCGGTTCTACTGCATGGACTATCGAACCGGGCGAAGGCATGTTGAATCCTCCCCCGAGTACCTCCCAGTGGACGTGGTATCCGGGGTGGTTTACGACTCTCTCATAGATTGGTTTAACGGCAGGGTATTGTTCGCTTAAATTCTTCAAAAACCTCTCATGGCCCTCGGCAGCCTGGTCGAATATGCCCTTTCTATATGCGAATTTTTCCAGAATCCCTTTAATGAACTCGTCTGTCCAGGGCTTATCAAGTGGTACCCCTGTGTTCTCCTCGGTAAAGATACCAAGTTTGACAAGCTCGAAGAACCAGAAGAAATGATATCCAAGGGTATTGGTTATACTTAAGCCCAGGTCATCCATATACGAACTGAATTGAAGGGCAGGTATTCCACACACTTTCTTGTATCCCTGCCACTCATAGGTTGCCCAGCTCATCCATTCGTTGCATTGACCGGAGCCGCTGGGTATGTCTATGTCACTAGACTGCCAGGTCAAAGCACAATTCACAGGGCAAGCGTAACATCCACCCCACTTCAACTTTAAGATACCTTTATTAATGGCATCATTCATTAGGCAGATTGGGTCATCCAGGCCCATGTTTTTAAAGTATGTTTCATCATCCTGAGGCCGTTCCGGGTGCCCGGGGCAAAAACGTATATGCGCGCCATGGTATAAGCCATCGCATAACGACCTGTGCATGCTCGGGTAGTCTTCCTCGCCCGGTTTACGGGTCACCAGCCGGGAGAAATACCACCATAAATCTATTAGTTCCTGGGGTCTGGCAACCTTTACAGCTCCTGTTCCGTTAACTGCTATGGCTTTCAGGTTTTTAGATCCCATGACAGCGCCAGCGCCACCCAGTCCTGTAGCGTGCTCGTGATCGGATATAATAACAGCTTCCCTGCAGAGGTTCTCTCCAGCCGGGCCGATTCCTAGTATTCTGGTTTTCGGACCGTGTTGTTTATAAAGCTGCAACATTAGATTGGTCAAAGTCATCCCCCAGAGGTATCGTGCGCTGCGAATCTCTACCTGTCCATCATTAATATACAGGTAGACAGGTTCGGATGCTTTTCCCTTCACGACGATACCATCATATCCTGCGAATTTTAGCTCTGGACCCCAATGCCCACTCGGGAGGCTCATACAATAAAATTCCTTCTCCGGTACCGGTGTTTTAAAACTTACGCAGAACCTACCAGCTGATGGGGCTAACGTTCCCGTTGCCGGTCCGGTCATAAAAATGAGGGCATTTTCCGGGTCCAAGGCTTTACACTCCGGTGGAACTTCTTCCCAGTAGAGCATGGCTCCTATGCCTCTGCCGCCGATTAAATCCGGAGCATAATCGGATGTTGGTAGTGTAGTGATAGTTCTGTCGGTTAAGTCAACCTTAAGGATTTTCCCAACCCAGCCGTATTTTAGTTCATCCATTTCTTATATCTCCCTCTTTACCAAGCTTAGAGCACCCTCAGGACAGAACTTCACGCATAGCTGGTTTCCGCCGCAAAGGTCGCACTTTACACAGATGTTTCTCTCAGGGTCGTACATTATGGGTGGTGCATCAGGATACTTAGGACATGCCTGCATGCATAGCTTACAACCTACACATTTCTCTGAATCTATACACCGAGCGCCTGTTTTCTCATTTATGTATAGGGCTCCCGTTGGGCATGCATACAAACACTCCGGTCCCCTGCACTGCAGACAGGTATAACCCTCTATCCGACGGCCTTCCAAAATGTAATCCGTTATTCCCGTACGAGCTAGCCTTGGGCTAACCACGCCTTCGTGACTTAGAGAGCATACAGCCTCACAAGTACGGCAACCAGAGCAGACTTCGAGATTACGCTTAATATACCCCATCGCCTGCTGAAGCTCTGTGGATAGGGTTACTTTTCTGTTTCTAATGACTTTTTTAGTGACTTTTTTCTCCACTCACTAACCCCTTTCGCCGTGTTGTTTCGATTTAATATAACGCAAAAAAGATAATAAGCCCACATTCATCCGTAGTATTAAGAATACCATTTGGTGGTTTCTATCTGCCATCTGTTTAATAAATCCAGGTTCGAGATAGCCATTACCCGAGTAAAGATATCCATATTTCTACTTGAAATACGTATTACGCATCCCTTACACAGAAATAGGCTTTGAGCTGATGATGATACAGCATGTCAAGGGATTTTGTTAACTACACAGGCGTTGAGTTCTCGGTTTAGTCCTTTTTCGGTAATTTCTTTTTTCCCTTAAATACAACTGGCTGATAATGCCCTGTTGCGCGTCCGGTAATTCTAGAAATATACTCGGCACCGCTATATCGAATTTCATCACTCGTTAGCTTGTGCAACAGATTTGCAGCTCACGAATGCCTAAAAAATATTCTCGCCTTTATATCCCATATTCAACGTGTAGAATGGACTCGGATAATACGTACTGTCCGGTACATGGATTCTGAAACAACGATACTACTCCCAGAATAGATCGTATACTGGATGGGCAATCGGCTTCTCCTTTCTCTCCTGGCTAGCCCTGCCGCTAACCCCGATTACCCCCAGGGCTCCGGACACGGGAGGGGTATGGTTGTCAATTAAGCTGATGCCAGCTGCCAATGCTCAGCACCCTGGTTTCCCCCGACAGGGCTAGCCATCACCTTTTAATCCATTTTAAATCACCAGCAATAAACGTATACGATATCGTATACGTATAGATGGCGAGATTATATACTTCGTTCTAATAGATGTCAAGAATTATTTATCGTATAGGTACTTATTCATTTCATGAACACAACAAGCACTATTAATTGCGCACATTGCAAACGACAATAATGCCCCTGAAATTAAACTTACTGAAGAACAAATTAGAGAAAAATATCCCTGGGATACCAAAGAATTGATGAAGAGATGTTGTGATAGGTACCAAGATTTCAAATAAAGTCAAACATACCACACAATCCGAAAAGGATTACTATCTTATCCACGCTTCGGTGCTATACGATTTCTGGACCCAGGTAATCCCAAGAGCGCTAAGAAACCTTTTTATAATCCAAATATAATCAATGAACTAGACAAACACTACATGCTGAAAGCAAAGTCTCCTTGTCAGCAGAAATACTCCGATTTATAAATCGTACATTCCGATGTTTAAACGCTAACTAGAGTTCCTTTAAATCAAAGTTAAAATCTCGCGTAGATTAATTAGTATAAACATTCTTAATTCAGAGTTATACCTGATTAAAATCCCTGTTTCTTAGAGTTTTCACTATATATTTGCTCGAACGCAATACGAAGTAGCTGATAAGTAGCTTCAACCATAGGGAGACTTTCCCATCCTCCTAATTCTTTTATAATTGATATATTTGTGCCGAGTATTTTCTGAATTGTAGCAAAACTTCTTCTGAATACATGGGGATTACATCGAAGTCCTGTCTTTTTCTCAAGCCGTCTTAACATACTGACAATACCCCATGTATTCAATTTCCAGATATTAGTTGAGATGGAACCTATTTGATTCTTACCAAGCCATTCGATAAGGTAGTATTCACTTAACTGCCCAAAAGGAACATTACGTTCTTTTCTTCCCTTACCAATCACTCTGATATTTCTATTCTGCCAATCAATATCCGTGGATTTTACGTTCGCTATCTTTGATAATCTCATGCCGGATTCAGTTAATAATGCAATTAAGGCTTGGTCTCTAACCGTATCTGCTTCATCAATTAATCTCTTAATCTCTGGTAATCGTAGGGTTGGCATTATCAACTTATCCACTTTAGGAGCTTTCATTTTTATCATAGGATTTTGTAAATTGAATATGTCCTCACGCCAATTAAAGAATGCTCTTAAAGCTCTCCAATGAGCGTGTCTACCTCCACCATTACTAAATTGCATTAAATAGTCATTGATGATTTCTGGTGAAGCAGTATCGGGATTGACTGCATTCAGAAATCTGCCAACTGTTTGAGTATAATATCGCAGAGTTTTAGGAGTCAGGTTTTGTGCACGTTTGGATTGCATGAAACGATTGAAGTAGTCCCGACTTGTTAGACCCGTAGTAGTTTTTGTTAGACCCGACGATTGGTTTCTTGAGGATTTTTGTTGATTTTTGAAGCTATTTCTGGTGAGCCGCGGAGGACTCGAACCTCCAACCGGCTGATTAAGAGTCAGCTGCTCTGCCAGTTGAGCTAGCGGCCCGTGAACAATCTCCAGTTTAACAAACCTTTAGACTTCCCTGCAAGATTGAAGCTGATTTTGCGTATGTGTTTTCAGAGTAAAGATCTAATTCTGGCGAAGGACGGCTTTGGCCAGATCCCATGAATAATCGTAGAGGTGCAGTCCTTTACTGGCAGCTATTATTTCCCCGTCTCCAACGCCTATCTCGCTTGCCATGTATTCTTTCAGAATCTGGATCCCTCCCAAATTGGCAGGAAACCCTCCCCAGAGATCCCATGATCGGAAATACACAAAAAAGTGCAGCTTATCGTTCCGTATTTTTGTATCAATTCCCCGCAGGCACTGAGGATCTTCGAGGAATATCGAGGTACTGCTGCCGACAGCCATATAACCTTGGTTCGTGTTATAACCGTCTTCCCTGTACATCTTGATCACTTCCGGAATCTGTTTTTCCAGGTCTTCACCATAGGTATACTGCTCGTTATCCTCTTTGTGACCGGTCATCAGGTAGGGCAAGTACCCATCTATGTATTCCTGGGTAACAGGAGCAGGTACACCGGGAGGAACATCAGGAATCAGCGGACGGGTGCCAGGATACTCAATCCTGATCACCACGTAATCGAACTCTTTTCTTTTCATACCTTCATAACTGCCGCGTTCGATAGTGTAGTCTGATCCATCCTTTTGTATACGGTAGAGTGCCTGAAACCAGGCTTCCGATAGTGTTTTTGCTTCTATGAAGGTAATATTCATTAATATTCCAGTGGCGGAGTTATTTTCTAAAGAGCTTGAAGAATCTGTCTTCGTATTCATCGAAGATTCCCCATCGTTCCAGTTCGTCTTTCAATTCACCGGGTTCGCGTTCACCGTTAGCCACCTGTTCGAACAACTCGTTTATTTTTTCCTTCGCGCCTGACGGAACTCCACGTGAGTCCATTTCCATTAATCCTCTGGTTTCAAGTTGTCTGAAATTGTGTGGTGCCGATGTCCGTGTAATTTCAAAGATAAATTTCATCAGGGAAACGTCCCAGAGAGTATCCTCTCCTTTAATAATCGCCGTTAATTTATCCTGTTGCCTGTCTATTTTTTCGTTCAGCTTGTCAACCACCGAACGAATGGTATCGGATACAATATTGAGTTCCTTGGGCTCATTTCGGTATGCATAGGCCAGCCCGTGGATACTTCGTTCTCCGAATTCCTCTACAAGTGCCTGGAAGTATCTCCTGGCTTCAGCGCTGAAGCCTTCGAGGTTTGACAGATAATACGGGGTAACGATCTTCGGTCGTTCGGCGATTACCCTGCCTTCCCTGATGACAGTTTCAGAGACATCACCCATTATCTCCGAATATGCAGGTTCAGTTAGAAGGTAGTAGTATATGTTCGTTGTACCGAATGTGTACAGATTCTGTTTCGGAGTCCGAATTATTTCAGTGTTCCTTACCGCTTGTTCTATTCTCTTGTCTATTTCCATATTTTATATTAATTACTTCATCTACATTAAAACACATTCTAAGGTATATCTATCAACTCGCGGATGTATTCATTCAGGTGACTAATGTACTGGTTGTCTATCTGCTGCTGGATTTTTCGCCATTCCTGCTGGAACTGAGGCTGTTTTTCTACATCGATTTTTGCCCCCATCATGGGACTCATCTGCTGCTGTAATGCCTGCTGTATCTTTGCTCCCAGGTCAGCTTTCAACGACTCATAAGCCTGTTTTTTCTGTTGTGCTCCCTGTTCTTCGTAATGATTGAATATATACCGTATTTTGCTGAAAAGGTTTTCAACCGCCACCTTATCTTTTTTAATCACCTTCAGCCCATCCATTGCTTTTTTATTATTCTGCTTGACGTGATCATTTATCGGCAGGCTGATGTTCCTTGCCAGTATTCCGGAAGCACCGCTAATAATGAACTTTCTGACTTTCTCATCGTAGTTATTCAATTCTGCGAGTAGGTTTACTTTCTCCTTGAGATAGCGACCGGCAAGTTTTTCTCCTTCAGGAACGTATTTCCACTGAAGCTTTTCTTCTTCAGTCGGCTCCTCCATCTTACTTACCTTTTCCATTGCTATCTCTAAAGCACTTTTAATATCACCCATTGATATTTCCCTTACCTTAGAATTCATACTCCATACCAGTATTAATTATACAATATGACTGGAAAAGCTCAAATAATCTGAAGTGGATCATAGAAGGTTTGTATTAACTGGCTTTATCAGGTTCGATTGCACTGAGGGTTTCAAACATGTGATAATAGAGGCCTTTATTAGCCAGGAGTTGCTTGTGAGTACCCATTTCTACTATCCTGCCGTTCTCGAGCGCCAGGATTCGATCTGCGCTCGTAACCGTAGATAGCCTGTGGGCAATAATCAGGCAGGTACGGCCTTTAGCCAGGCGACGAAGAGCTTCCTGCATAATACGCTCGGTGTTGGTGTCTACGTTTGAAGTAGCTTCATCCATTATCAATATGGGAGGATCGGCCAGGATAGCCCGGGCAAGACAGGTAAGTTGACGCTGACCGGCACTCAAGTTACCACCTCTCTCACCCACCGGTGTATCATACCCCTTATCCATGCGTGAAATGGCTTCATGGACACCAGCTGCCTGAGCAGCTCTGATCACGTCTTCACGGGTAGCTTCAAGCCGTCCGTATCGTATGTTGTCTTCTATTGTTCCGGAGAAAAGGAAGGCTTCCTGTGGAACGATACCTACCTGTCTTCTCAGTGATTCCTGCGTAACCGATCCTACATCATATCCATCCAGGATAATCTGGCCTTCATCGATCTCGTAAAGTCGGGACACCAGGTTCATAAGGCTGCTCTTTCCTGCACCGGTTCTTCCAACTATTGCGATAGTCTCACCCGGATTTACCTCAAGGTTAATATCATGGAGGACCTCCACTCCTGGCTCATAAGAGAAGTTGATATGATCGAAGACTATATGACCTTTGATATCCGGCATATCTATCGCATCTTTCACGTCTTGTATCTCCGGCTCGACATCAAGCAGTTCGAAAATACGCTGCCCCGATGCCATGGCTCTCTGGAGCATTGTGTACTGCATGGTAAGTTGCATGATCGGCTCGAAGAAGCGCTGGATGTACATGATAAAACCAAGTAGAACGCCGACGCCCATAACCCCTTCCATCACCTGATATCCGCCGTATACAATCAGCAAGGCATAGGCAATCGCAGTCATTATCTGGACGGTCGGCATCATGAAAGCCTGGAGCCTGGCTGCCTGTATGTTTGCGTCGAGATGCTCTCTATTAGCGTTGTCGAATTGGTTAAGGTTTACGTCCTCGCGTGAGAGACTCTGGACTGCCCTGACTCCCGATATACTTTCCTGTAGCTGGTCGTTCACTTCCGCTATTGCCTGCCGTACTCTGATAAACGCCTTTCTGGCATATTTCTGCCAGATATATACAATTAATCCCAGTATGGGCACGACAGCGAGAGTCAGCAAAGCAAGTTTCCAGTTCATGGTGATCATTACAACAGCGATACCTACCAGTGTCAGAAGACTGGTAACCATGTTGAGAATTCCGTTTGTGAGTACCTCTTGAAGCTGGTTGATATCGTTCTGGACGCGTGACATTAACTTACCGACCTTGTTGTGGTCGAAGAAAGCAAGCGACAGTTCGTGGAGATGGTTGAACATCTCGTTTCTCATCTTATAAAGGATAGATTGCCCGGCATAGGCGAGGTATCGGTGTGCCATGAATTCACCTACCCATGTGGCTGCCGATATCGCTATAAGGACAAGAGCTATAATTCCTAGCCCACCGATGTTACCTGTCTGGATAAAATCATCGGTTGCTATGGCAATAATATATGGAGTGGCCAGCTGGGCAAACGTGCGTATAAGCATGCCTATTGCGCCGGCGGTCATCCATTTTTTTACCGGTCCGAGATACTTAAACGTACGGACATATATCTTGGTATCGTATACGTTACCTAATACGTCTTGTTCGTCTTCATCGGCATCAATAGCACCGCGTAAGCGACCTGCAGAGCCACCCCCGTGGAAGTGACCTCCACCGCCGCCACCGCCGCCGTGAAACATACTACTGCTCCTCCGTATGATTTTCTTCCTGATCCATCAACTGGGACTGGTATATCTGGTAGTATACACCTTGTTTTTCCATCAACTCGTTATGTTTACCCTTTTCAACAACCTCACCTTTCTCAAGCATAAGAATGAGGTCTGCATTCTTTATGATAGGAAGACGATGCGTAATAATGAATGTTGTCCGTCCTTGGATAAGTCTGTCAAGAGCCTGGCGTATGAGTTTTTCGGTTTCAGCATCGACACTTGACATCGAGTCATCCAGAATCAGGATGCTGGGATTTATCAACAGAGTTCTGGCTATGGCAAGACGCTGTTTTTCACCACCTGAGAGGGTGAGTCCACGTTCTCCCACCCATGTATCATAACCATCGGGGAGGGTCAGTATGAAATCGTGCAGGTGGGCAGCTTTCGATACCGCTTCTATCTGATCCATAGTCGCATTCACTGCACCATAAGCAATGTTGTCCCGGATCGTTCCTGAAAAAAGGAAAATATCCTGCTGCGATATTCCGACATTATGCCGGAGTGACGCGATAGTCACGTCCCGTATGTCTGTTCCGTCCACTACAATCGAGCCACCAGATACATCGTAAAATCTTGAAATCAGGTTAGCTATGGTACTTTTACCGCTTCCCGAACCGCCGAGAAGTGCAATAAGCTGACCTGGTTCTGCGTGAAAACTGACATTCCTCAGCGTGGGGGCAACACTATCATAGCTAAAACTTACGTTTTCGAACGTAACTGCTCCAGTTACTTTCCCAAGTTCTATCGCGCCCGGTTTTTCCTTTACCGCCGATTCAGTATCAAGAATCTCAAGAATACGCTGACCTGCTGATACAGTACGGGTAACCATATTAACCAGCATTCCAGCCTGACGAACCGGCATTACCATCATATTGACGTAGAGGATGAACTGAGTTAGGTTACCTATTGTCATATTACCTTCGGTAACCTGTATACCTCCATACCACAATATCAATATTGTTGGTAGTCCCATCACGAGCATCATCATTGGCATACTAACCGACATGTGACGGGCWATGCCRAYCTGYTGGTCGTARAGRCTGGTTGCCTGYTCKGAGAATTTYCTRCYTTCTTCTTTCTGACGATTAAAMGCCTTGACGATYCTTACACCRATMAGRCTTTCCTGGAGWATRACGCCAAGCTCTGCCATCAAYTCCTGGGTTCTCATCCACATCGGRCGRATKCGACTGCTGAAACGGTAYGCAAGCCAYCCRATAARCGGTARAAAKGCCATGGTGAATAAAGCAAGYTTCCAGTYCATTAACAGTAARATTATGCCGATGGCAACYACCATTATGAYCATCTGGATAAAACCWATCAGTCCCATYCCGAAGAACATCCGAACGGCTTCYACRTCWACGGTAGCYCTKGACATSARCTGACCWGTCTGGGCTTTATCRTAGTARGCRAAACTCARTCGCTGCAGRCGATCATATATRGCRTTCCTGACGTCATATGATACCTTTTGTGAAACGACTTCCTGCAGGTAACTTTGAACATAACCCGCCAGTCCCCGAAGCGCGCTGGCCAGGATGATTGTTCCTGCCACAAGCCACATCGCAGCTTCACGGTCCATCGACCACCACAGGAAACCACTATCAGTGACACGGAGTGCTGTATCGATTCCATCCCCGAGCATTCGAGGGACAATCATGCTCAAGACGATACCAAAGAATAGAGCAACCAACGCAAGCGTCAGCCAGCCCATGCGACTTCGGACAAAAATAAACAATCTTAATAGTGTTTTCATATCTTTTTCAACAAGTCTTTTGTATCAAGACATGATGCAGCTAGTCTTTTGAAATTTCTTCATAAGCACGAGACAGAGCTTTACGCATGCGGCTGAGTTTATCGGCGTCTGCGTCGCGGACCTTGTCTCTTACTAAGCCGGCGAGTCGGTCGAACTCGCGCATCGTGTCTATTATATCACCAGAATTCTCGGGATTCCACCACCGTTTCATCTGGGCATTTATTCTTTCTTCAGACTCCTTTTCCTGTTCGAGGAAATCGTGTCCTTCTTTTGTAATCGTGTATACTTTTTTCCCATCCTGTTCTTGTGAGGATATCTGGCCCATTTCTTCAAGCATCTGGAGAGTTGGGTATACCGATCCCGGGCTGGGGACGTAGAAGCTGTGAAAACGCTCTTCAAGGGCACGGATAATCTCATATCCGTAACTCGGTTTCTCTTTCAGGTGCTGGAGAAGTATGTATTTGAAATCTCCCCTTTGAAAAGGCCTTCTGTGGTGCGGTCTGAAAGGAGGGTGTTCTATCTTGTCCCTAGTATTTTTATCGTTTATTTTTTACCTCTTAGCAACGTGTGAAGCGATATATCGTTATAATTATAAAATATACCATTTCTGCCTGTCAACAGTTTAGTTTGTTAATTATTCTCATTATAGAATCAACAGTATTCGAACAAATTTTCGAGGGGTCTTTTATTAAAGGTATCAAGGCTTAGTGGATGTCTATTGACAAGTTTATAATATACCTCTATTATAGTCGGTAATACATTCAGGATACGTATTATACTTAGGGAGGAAGTTGAGAGCTGCAACTACCTATAAGTTGCAGCTTAATTTTTTCTTAAACCATATAACAAGATTATATCCGGGACCATACGTTTACAAATAATGGTATGAGGAGGTACGTGAATGGTCAAGAAAATGATATGGATACTCATAAGCTGCCTTATGGTGCTGTCACTGGTAATGGCATCCTGCGGTGGTGGCGAGGAAGAAGAGGAGGGAGAAGGAGGATATGCTTCTCCGGAAACCCCGAAGTATGGTGGTACATTTACCAGGATTAGAGGTGGTGATCCTCGCCCGGGGGAATGGGATTATGCATCTCAAAGCTCAATGTTTGTTATCGACCTGATGGGTGAAGAGCTTCTGATGGGCGACTGGAAACGGGGTCCCGCCGGCACGAATGAAAATGACTGGAGGGGCGGTTTCGCCGGATTTATCAGCATGTTGACCGGAAAACTGGCGGAAAGCTGGGAAATGCCCGACGATACAACGCTTCTGTATCACATCCGCCCCGGTGTTCACTGGTGGGATAAAGCACCCGCCAACGGCAGGGAACTAACCGCCGACGATATTGCCTGGAATATCATGAGGCACTTCACCGAAGCACAAGCCTACCTGTATCTATCGTACGTAGCTCAAGGTAAGGGTCCTACAGCGGCGGTAGCGGTGGACAAATATACGGTTGAAGTTACGGTTCCTGCTGAATGGCAGGGACTGATGGCATCGGTTGTCGGCGACTTCGTCTGGCATATCTGTCCCGATGCGATGGGACCGGACGGTTACCTGGAGGATTATACACACTTTATCGGTACTGGGCCTTGGATGGTAACCGAATATGTTGCCAGCAGTAGTGTTGAATATGATAAGAATCCTAACTACTGGCAGACCGATCCGTTAAACGCCGGTAATAAGTTACCTTATCCTGATAAACTGAAAGAGCTTATCATTTCCGATAGATCGACGCAGCTGGCAGCATTCCGGACTGGTAAAATCGATATGATGGGTTTTGGTTCTACCTGGGAATATGTAGAGTTACTTCAATCACAGTATCCTGAATTACTGGTTAAATCGACTGCGGGCCCCAGTTTAAGCATGATCTGGCCAAGACTCGACAACGAGAATCTTCCGTTCGACGATATTAATGTAAGGTACGCAATGAACCTTGCCGTTGACCAGCAGGAGATCCTGGAGAATTACTATGGAGGTTATGCCGATATACTTGGCTGGCCATATCCCAATCTGAAAGTATTCAGCCCTGTTTATACTCCTCTGGAAAAGCAGTCTAAGATAGTTCGGGACCTCTTCGGATATGATCCGGAAAGAGCTAAAGAACTACTGGCTGAGGCAGGATATCCCGATGGATTCCAGTTCGAGGTTACCTGCAGTTCTGCACATTCCGACTACCTGGCAATTTACAAGGAATACCTGGCGGCAATAGGTATCGATATGACACTCGCGAACCTTGAAAACAGTGTTTACCTTGGCTTGAGGGGTGCTGGAACCTATGAGGAAGCGATTTATTCCAATGACTATGTCGGGAATGCTTACAGGTTGATGTGCATGACCGAAGGCAGTGTATGGAACTACAGTAGATTCAAGCACGAAAAGACCGAGGAAGCGGTACAGAAAATTTCTCAATGGGTTGGTAAAGACGATGACATCGTAGCCAGCGTGATGAAGGAAATCGGTCCCTGGGAGCTTGAACAGGCTGTCCCGATTTACATGCCTTCACCGCATGATTTCGTGATGTGGTGGCCCTGGCTCCAGAACTTCTACGGTGCTACCGGTGGCGGTGGTTACTCGAATCTCGATGAATACCTGATGTATATCTGGATAGATACTGACATGAAATCAGGGATGGGTTACTAGACATTATAGTTTCCTGAAGAATGTAATAAAAAGAAGCCAGGCGGTTATCCGCCTGGCTTTACCTGTCTTTCTTCTACTTCGTTTTACCAGGCAAAGGTTTGCCTGTCCTCTTCACGATCGTCTCCGAAGAGTGAATCGATGTTGTTCATGATGAATTC
>DUFA01000130.1 GCA_011191975.1 Dehalococcoidia bacterium | reverse complement strand
CCAGAGAGAGTATACCACCGGCACTTGTTTTCCTGGCGGATTTTTTCGCACATCAAGACGGCGACTGATTTTCTGATGTTACTCATGCGGTTTGTACCATTATATCAGCGCAGGATGTAAAACTAAAGTTATCCAGGATTGAACAATCAATACGATACGCGGAGAATAAGTTACTAGCATTGTGTAGCTGTGGATTCTTTATCTTCTTCGAGATGAGCGGTTGTAGTTATCCGTTTCTTGATTTCAACCTTGTGCGAGCACATTAGACATTTCTCATAGAGGATGTTTTCTTCCTTTTCCAGGTAGGTCGTGCCACCACACCTTAAACATCCCCTGTTTTTCCACTTAACCATTTATTAGTTTCCCAAATCCTCCGTTTTTTCTGGCTTCAAGCAGGCGTTTAAAGCGGAGAGCTTCCTAAATACGTGTCTCCAGTTCCGGTTTAACGCTTGAATTGCCAGTCATCATTGCTGGTCCTGCTGGTTTTTCGTTTTTAAAACCTTTATACCCGACGGGCAACTTTAAGAACATCAGGTGGGAGGTCCGCCTTTCCGAAAAGCGTATGCTGCAAAGATTACTATAACCAGAACGATTGCTAAAGCAAATATACCCATCAATACACATAGTAGTTCAATCTGTGAAGTCTGTATGTGACAAATGTCGTAATAAGTCTGCAATAAGTGTTATATTTAGTAATGAAACCTCTTAATAACATCACATATTGTTGATCAGGGCATTCCTCTCCCTTGACGGGAGAAGTTAGGTGAGGGTGAAGAGTAACGATTTGCACCTAACCCCCTCACCTTAGTCCTCTCCCGCGATGGGGAGAGGGAACTTTTACAGAGGTTTCTAAAGTGTTAAAAGGTTTAAAAGATAAATACTATCAGAGGATTACTATGGAATTCCGGACTTCAGATTCATTTAAAAATAGAATAGGTGAAGCAATAGTAGAAACTACGCTGGTCAATTTCGGGTACACGGTAGAAAGAATCAGCCAGCTACAGAAGATTGGGCTAACCGAACAGGTCTCAACACCGGACCTGCTGGTAACAGATCCGAAAGATAATAAGCAAACCCATCTTGAAGTGAAACTACGTTCCACCGAACCAATGAAAATAAGGATCGAGAAATCGCAGGTCGATTTCCTGAGAAGCAACTACCCGGACGCCCTGTTGGTATCCGTATCCTCTTTTAACGGTAGCATCAACTGCCTTGAGGTAAATAATCCTGTTCTGAATGATGATAATCTGAATTCGGAAAGCTTCTACGAGTTGGAACTGCTGGCGAACGAGTGGAAACCTCTGTGGAATTATTTCCCCCTGGTGCAGAAAGGCGATAAGACTGATGCATTATGGTATTCGCTTAAAGATATTCTTGATGATTTCGGCACCAACAGGATAACTCATAATAAGGAGAATGATTTCTTTGCTGAGGAAAAGGAATCACTCAAGGCGTATATTCAGAAGCACTGGCACCCGGGAATGATGGACCATAATATACATTTGATAGATCCGGATATTGCTGATATAACCGATGTCTGGGAACACGCGCTGGCAATACACGCTTTCCGTTTTGCTTTCGAGATGTGCGGTAACGACAACATCGATCATCCGGCGTTCAGCCAGGTGATGGACAAGGTATTGGGGCGGATAGGAGAGAAGTATATCACCATACCTTACCAGGATATCAAGAAAGCTCTAACCGAACATCCTGAGTTATATAAACGACTGCAGGAACTCGAGGAGCAAGTATCGAAGACGCCCCCTTATGACGCGGGAAATGTAATGATGGAAGGACTCCTGGAAATCATACCTCCGGGTATAGGCACAGCCTACATTCTCCCAGAAAAGGTCTCTGACCAGAGCATCCTTGAGGTGGATTTTTATACCGTTTTACGTCTACTCCAGCGGCGTAACTGCCTGTATGACTAGACAGCTGATAAGCCCTAGTAAAAGTGTTGAATACTAGTACAGCACTCGTTCATCACCGACCCGACGGGTGATTTTCTTTTCGTCGAGGTATTCAAGCAATGCCAGGACGTATTTGCGGCTGGTATTGAACATATCGCGGACTTCAGCTACGCTGACATTGCCCTTTTCCTTTATATGGGCAGTCACCTTCGCCACCATTTCATTATAGGCTTCGGTGGAAAATACCACTGAAGAATGAACCTTGACTACTTTATGTTGGTCTATCAGAAGATTAAGCAGGTCGGGTTCTGGGACAAGATCGCCAGGCGGTGAATACGGATTCTTTTTCAAAGAATCGAGAAAAGCGTCTATCTTTGCCTGCTGTGCCGGGCTGAGAGTAACTTTATGTGAAGTTAATCGTACTGCCGTGCCTTCTTCAACAACGATACTGTCATTTGACATCTTCTGCCATATCGCCGGAGCGTATTTCCCCAGTTTTAACCGGCTGCCAAGTTCGGCTTTCGGCATACCTGGCCTGGTAGGAAATTTCTTGTGATAATCCTGGAGAGAATCGGTCGCTGTTCGTATCAGGTTCTGCCAGCCAGGTGCGGTATAGAGAAGACGCTGATTGCCCTGGCCGATGCCGGTAATTCTTCCCTCCTCTATCAACGATTCCACGACGGGTCGCGCTTCGGAATCAGGCATATCACTCTGGGAGATCAGGGCAGAAAGCTCCATTGGCTGTTTGCTTTCCAGTAACGTTTCTATTACTTCGTCAACATCTCCGGCTTCCTTAACTTCCAGTTGCTGTATTACAGCTTCACGGTGACGTCGGAGTCGTTTTGTATGAGAATCGACGATCCTTCCGCCACCAAGCGTATCCATCGGAGACCTGATGATAAAATGGTCGCCTTTCACCAGGGCTACCGGATCGGTCAGTGCAAGCTGAATTAATGCGGTATCACCCGGTTCCAGCCTGTCCCGATCGAGAAAGCGAACCTTTGCCACAGTTTCAGCAGCGCCCGAGTGAAAACTGACAGTGGCGTTGTGAGATAACGGTCGGCGCAGGTGAGGAAGTAAACGAAGCCGGGCGCTGAGTATGGTCGTGGGGGTGAGCCAGCCGGGTGTAGTAAGGACCTGACCACGTGAAATATCCGACGTTGCCACACCTACCAAGTTGACCGCCACGCGGTTTCCCAGCTCCACCCGTTCTACTCGTGTCTTATGAGACTGAAGACCCCTGATTCTCGACCTCAGGCCCGCTGGTACTATCTCTACATCCTGACCGACAGATAAAGAACTGTCGATTAGCGTCCCGGTAATTACTGTGCCTGAACCGGATATAGTAAACACCCTGTCTATGGGAAGTCTCGGCCTGCCGGTATCTTTACGCGGTTCGGTCGATTGAAGCTCCTCGTCTATTACCTGTACAAGTTCATTAAGACCTTCACCGGATATCGCTGATACAGGAACGATCGGTGCACCGGCGAGGCTGGTGTCACTAATCAGTTCTTCAACATCAAGCCGTACAAGTTCCAGCCATTCTTCATCGACCAGGTCCTTCTTGGTGATCGCTACGACACCTTTCTTTATTTCAAGAATGTCAATAATCGCCAGATGTTCCCTGGTCTGGGGCATCACGCTTTCATTGGCGGCAACAATAAGGAGTGCCAAGTCGATACCACCGACACCAGCCAGCATATTCTTGATAAATTTCTCATGTCCGGGTACGTCGACGATGCCCACTTCCTGGCCTGAAGGCAATTTCAACCAGGCAAAACCAAGATCGATGGTCATGCCCCGTTCCTGTTCTTCACGCAAGCGGTCAGGATTAATACCAGTCAAGGCATTAATCAAGACCGATTTACCATGGTCGATATGTCCGGCTGTTCCAAGTACAAACATTTATTGTTCCTTATCAAGATACTCCTGAGAGAATACTATAAAATCCCTCACACTCTCCCTTTACAAAGGGAGACGTAAGATTGTTATATGCCGGATGAACTTGCACCAAATTGATCCGGACGCAGGTAACATTACTAATTCCCCTTTGAATAAGGAGTTTTGTGGTAATCTCCCCCTTTCTTAAAGGGGGATTAAGGGGGATTTTCTTAATCTAACTTACTCAGAATCCTTTCCAGTACTCCTTCAATATTATCAGTTATATCATTATTATTGAACCGTAACACTTTCAAACCGAGATTTACTAGATTTCCATCTTTTAAAGTGTCTTTTATAATGCTATCATCAGACTTATGCCTACCTCCGTCTAACTCTATAACGAGCTTCGCTTTCGGGCAATAGAAGTCCACGATGTATTCAGTAATAGGCTTCTGCCGGTAAAATTGATACCCCTTTAATTGCTTCAATCTAATCCTAGACCAGAGAATCGTTTCAGGATATGTCATGTGCTTTCTCAAGTTCCTGGCTAAGTTGATGTTTTTCTTGTTATATCGTAGCATTTTCCGTATAACGCCTGTATTCTAAAATCCCTCTCAGTCTCCCTTTACCAAAGGGAGACGTAAATTCGCAGTGCACCTCGATAATTATGGTAATGAGTGTCCCCCTTTGAAAAAGAGCCTGTCCCGTATCAGATACGGGATGGATTAAGGGGAATTTCAATCGATTACTAATGATGAAATAGCCTAGTACCGGTGAATACCATCACCATTCCGTACTCATCGCAGGCTTTAATTACCTCATCGTCACGGGTAGAGCCACCTGGCTGAACTATATATTTCACGCCGCTTTGGTAGGCACGATCCACCGTATCCCTAAACGGCATAAAGGCATCCGAGCTTAAAACTACTCCGGTAAACTTACCCAGCCAATCCTCTCTCTCTTTCAGTGTCAGTTGAGGTGGAATTTCTTCGAGAGTGTCTTCTAGGTTTTTCCGTTGCATGGAAGTGAGTCTCTCCAGCAGATACAGGTCTATCGCATTGTTTCTCTCAGATCTTCCTACTCCCTGTTTCCACTTCAGACCCATGACAGTCGGATGCTGGCGAAGCATCCAGCGGTCAGCCTTATCTCCGGCTATCCGGGCACAGTGAATACGCGACTGCTGACCGGCACCGACACCAATTGCCTGTCCGTCCACGGCAAAACCGATTGTATTCGACTGGGTATATTTTATTGTGGTGGTAGCAACGATAATATCCCTTACTGCCGACTCAGGCAGTTCCTTGTTAACGGTAACAATATTCGTCAGCATATCAGGGCTGATTACCAGATCGTTCCGCTTCTGCTCAAAAGTAATACCGAAAACCTCCCTTATCTCGGTGTCTTTCGGTAGGTAATTTTTATCGATCTCTATAACATTGTATTTGCCATTCTTTTTCTTCTTCAGGATTTCCAGGGCTTTTGGTTCATAACCTGGTGCGATTACCCCGTCCGATACCTCTCGTGAAATAATCCCGGCAGTAGGAACATCGACGGTATCGCTTAAAGCCGCCCAGTCTCCGTAGGAAGATACACGGTCAGCGCCCCTCGCCCTTGCATATGCCGTAGACAACGAAGACATCTCCATATCTTCAACGAAATAAGCCTTTTTAAGAACATCGTTCAGAGGAATACCTACCGCCGCACCGGCAGGACTGACATGCTTGAAAGACGCTGCTGCTGGCAGATTAAGCTGGGCTTTCAGTTCCTTGACAAGCTGCCATGAATTGAGGGAATCCAGCATATTGATGTAACCCGGTGAACCACTCAAGACTTTGAATGGCAGCTTGCCTTCTTTTATGAACAAACGGGCAGGTTTCTGGTGAGGATTGAAGCCATACCGCAAAGTTATTTCGGATTCACTCATCGCATGACCTTCCTTTTAGTTTATTCTTAAAGATCCGCTCCGACCGTGCGGAGTATATTTATCATAATCTCATCTTCCTCAAGCAATACAGAACGAGGGTCGAGAAGCAGAACATCTTCGTTAATCCGACCTATCACGGGAATTTCTTTACTGTTCCTGAGTTTCCGCGAAAGCACTCGCACTCCGGAAGCACTAATACTCCCATTACGGCCTATCGCCACCAGACGGGTAGGAAGCGTGCTTCCCGGCAGGCTGCCGCCACCAACCATACTCTCGCCATCGATTACTTCCGCTTGTTTCCCGAACGCTTCTGCCCAGGCGATAGCACGTGAAGCGATCTCGTCAGGTGAAGCGGCTATCATCCTCCATACAGGGATTTTCTCCACGGCTTCCCCGCGCAGATAATGTAAAAGGGTCGCAGCCAGACCGGCTATCCGTGTTTTATCGGTTCGCACTGCTCTTGCCAGGGGGTGTTTTTTCAGCTTATCTATCAGCTTCTTTTTACCGACGATTATTCCCGCCTGGGGCCCCCCCAGCAGTTTATCTCCTGAGAAGCATGCCAGTCCGACACCGGCTGATATACTCTGCTGTACCATGGGTTCCGGGGCAAGACCATATTCAGATGTATCCAGGAAACAGCCACTGCCAAGATCATCCATAACAGGCAGATCCACCTGCCGGCCAAGGACAGTCATTTCCTCCAGCGTTACCGTGTGTGTAAATCCGATTACCTGGAAATTACTGGAATGGACTCTCATCAGAGCGGCTGTGGACGGTGTAATCGCGTCTCTGAAATCATCGATATAGGTGCGATTGGTAGTACCTACCTCTACCAGCTTGGCACCACTCTGTCGCATCACATCCGGAATGCGGAAACTGCCGCCTATTTCCACCGCTTCTCCACGTGAAACGATTACTTCCTTTCTCTTGGCTATCGCTGAAAGGGCAAGCAACACCGCTGAGGCATTATTATTTACGACCATCCCGGCTTCGGCGCCGCTCAGTCTGCAGAGTAAATCCTCGATATGTACATACCTAGATCCGCGTTTGCCGGTTAGCAGGTCGAATTCAAGGTTTGAGTAATCACGCGAAATCGTGTCCATCGCCGTGATTGTTTCCTTACTCATAGGAGCGCGACCAAGGTTGGTGTGAATGACTACTCCGGTAGCATTGATAACAGGCCTGAGTGCCGGATTTTCCAACCTGTCCAGTTGAGTAGATACAGACTGCACGATGTCATCCAGTGAAGGGCAAGGGTTTCCTGATGATATCAGTTCACGAGCTTTTTCTAACTGCTCCCTGACCAGATTTACCAGCAGATCGTAAGGATACCTGGCAGCAAGCCTAGCAATCCGCTCATCCGAGATTACCGTGTCCACACCGGGAAGCCTGCGGAACTCATTCTCCATCATCACCCCCGGCTTATTTTATCATAATAGACACTTTCAATCACGTCACCGCGTTCAACCGGATTGCCCTGATACTTCTCTTCATAATTGTTTTTTCAAAATCATAACCAGGTATAACTAGCAAATTCAGATACCCATTGACATTACATTCCCGATGGTCTATTGTTCATAGCACAAAACTCTTTTATGAAAGAAAGGAGAAAGCAGTAATGGCTGAACTCAAGTATGACAAGTACGTGATAAAGGATATCGTCAAAGAAAACCAGTGGGGCGGACAAGGAATCGGACTGGGTGGAGTTCAGGATGGAATAGTTCCGGCAAACGCCAAAATGAATCTGGGTATTACCGTCGTCAGGAAACCATACATGTTTCACGAACCCACCCACAAGCACATGTTTACCGAGTACTTTTTCTTCCTCGGTTCGAATCCGATGGCCATGAATGAATTCGAAGCCCAGGTGGAGTATTCCTTCGGGGCGGAACATGAAAAGCACGTTATTACCGAACCGACCATCGTGGTCGCGGCACCTGGTGTATATCACTGTCCGTTAAACTACGCGAAGGTTGACAAACCGTTCTACTGTCTGGAAGCATTCATGACCTCCGAGTACGGAGGAGTAGACCTAGGGGAGGATCTGACCGAGATAAGAGTTGAAGAAAAGAGTTACGACAGATATTTCACGAAAGGAATCGTGAGATCGAATAAGTGGGGAGGAGAAGGAGTCGGACTGGGACAGGTACCGGCACACTTAATACCGGCTGCTGCCAAGATAAACCTGGGAATTTCTGTGGTGAGAACTCCCTACATGTTCCATGAACCTACTCACAAACATCATTTCACCGAATTCTTTTTCTTTTTCGGAGCGAATCCTGATGATATGAATGAATTCGAAGCCGAGGTAGAGTTCTATATCGGTGAGGAACGTGAAAAGCACGTTATCACCGAACCGACGATCGTCGTGATGCCGCCGGGAATATACCATTGTCCCTTGAACTACGCGAAGGTAGACAAACCATTCTATTGCCTGGAAGCCTTTATGACACCGGAGTATTCGGGAACGGATTTAAAGAAGTAACGCCTTCCATATAACACTTACATAAAATACAGAAAAAGTATCGATAAAATGAGAAAAATGTAGTTTAACCAACTACTTCAACTCATCTTCGTGCTCGAGAATGAAACAGGAGGATACGATATGAGACTTACCGACGAAGAAAAAAGGATGTTTCAGGGTGAATACGGTTCCGGTACACAGAAGGCTATCACGATGCTCATCGAGTATGGTGAAGTCTTCGGTGCCGAAAAGATGGTCAAGGTGCACAATGCCCATACTGGAGTTACCGGTGGACAGTGGACAGAAGAAATGCTCGCTGGTGTCCAGAATGTTAGAGCGTTTACCACTACCCATGCAGGCATGGCAGGCAGTGCCGGTAGAGCACTGGGATTGAAAGAGGAGTTTTGCAAACAAGCGGAAGCAGAACAGAGAAAGACTCTGGAAATGATTATCCCCAGAGGTTTTATACCTGCGATGTCCTGCGCTCCTTATATGATAGGAAATGTACCCACGGCGGGGAGGGCTTTTTCCTGGCCCGGTTCCCAGGGGATCATCGTGGCTAATTCGGTATTCGGCGCCAGGGGCAACCGTGATGCAATGCCGGCTTCGATGTCGAGTGCGATTACCGGAGTTACTCCCGATATGCTGCTGATGCAGAAACAGAACCGATACGGACAGGTTCACTTCAGGATCGAAGATCTCGACATGGAGAATTTCACCGAGGCCGACTATGGAGCAATCGGTTATTTTATCGGCAGTGCCGCCGGCACCAAGAATGTAGTCGTAGAAGGCATTCCGGAGAATGTTTCTTTCGATATGCTGAAATTCTTCATGTCCCCCCAGCCTGTTTCAGGAGCTGTAGCGATATGTCATGTGGTGGGGGTCACGCCTGAAGCTCCGACCTTGGAAGAAGCTCTCGGTAACAGGAAACCGGAAGAAAGCATAAAAATCGGCCCGAAAGAATACAGGGAAGGATGGGAAGGTCTGCATTCCGCAAAGAACGATAACGTGGAGATAGTATTTTTCGGCTGTCCTCATCTTAATATAGCCGAAATTGGTAAAATAACTCGTCTGCTTAAAGGTAAGAAGATTGCTGGAGAGGTTAGACTTTTTATAGCTACTTCAGAACAGGTACATGTTCTCGCTCATAATATGGGATATGTCGATACCATAGAAAAAGCAGGAGGAGTGGTAGTGAGTGGTGTTTGTATCCAGGGATTTCCTTATCCACAGTTAAAAGAACCTGCGAATACAGCGGCTACAAACTCTGCCCGTGCTGCTTCTTACCAGATTCGACGGGGAATCAATATCCAATACGGCAGTACCGAGGATTGTATCAACGCAGCGATAACCGGAACGTGGGGGAGGTAAGAATATGATACTCAAAGGAAAAACCGTTAAAAAAGGTATTGTTGAGGGCGAGGCGATTGTATCCAAATTACCGTTCTCGTTCCTGGGAGATCTCGACCCTCAGACTGGGAAAGTCGTTCCTGAAGGTCATGACCTCCAGGGACAGAGTATTGCCGGAAAGATATTTGTTTTTGACACGGGAAAAGGCTCCACGGTAGGACCTAATGTCGCCTATCAGGCCAAGCAGCTTGGTAATACACCCGCAGGTATGATCTGTGTTGAAGTCGAGCCGGTCATGGCAATGGTGGCAATAATGAACGATATTCCTATGGTACATAAACTGGATAAAAATCCACTTGATACGATTGTAACTGGTGATTACATCAAGATGAACGCGACCGAAGGAGTGGTAGAAGTTATTAAAAACTCATGAATTTTCGTAATCTCATAGCAAGCTCTTTAGCTGGGTTATTGGGGATCGTTGTTAGCGTAATTTGGCTTTTTTTGCTTAATCTCCTTTTACAAATTGAACCACCTCGAAACATGGGGATAGTGCTGTTGTTTGGGTTACCCTCCGGATTCATAACCTCTTTCCTGGGTTATGAACTCTACACAAAGTCCGGCTATCTTCCAGGAACGTTATTTGGGGGGCTATCAGGAGCGATATCAGGTGCAATCAGCGGTATAGGATTTGTTGTAGGTTCGTATTTTGACTACGATAATACACCAGCAGCTTTGGAATTATTCGGCAACGGTTTATTTGGCGCCATGGTTGGTGTGTGTACTGGCTCGATACTGGGTAAGATTTTCGGTCCATTACTGGTAAAAGTGACCAGGATTAGCTGTTAGAAGTTATAGTTAGACGAAATCACTGGATACACATATTTTAGTATTATTACTACCCTTCTTTTAGTTCCAGGTAATATCCGAGTCTTTCACTAAAGCAGTCTCAACCTCTATTGCTTTCTTAATCCTCCGTAAAATCCGTCGTTTACGATCGATTTCCGTCATCAAGCCTTCCGTTATACTCATGATAAATTGGTTGAAATCCTGAATGCTTGAAAGCCTTCCGGCTTTTCTTGCCAGCTCGATGACTTCTGATATATCTTTTACAGGCTCATTAAGTTCAGGAGATTGCTTGTATATTTGTTTAGTTTCTTCTTCTAAACCAGACCATACATCAACTTGCCGTAGTACCTCATCAGGAATTCGAATTTCATTCTCTCCTCTGTGAAAGACCCTCTTTTGACTGCTCAATTCCTTATTTTGTTCGCCAGCAGTTATACCTATCTTTCTGGAAATCAGATTACTAATATATTTCTGTTCCAGAGTTTCATTATAGTGTTCAATTTTTAATAGTTTTTCTGCAATTTCATCAAGATAATCGGTAATTATTTCTTCCGATACACCGAAACGAGTAGCAAGATCAGTAAGTGAAATATCATCTCTAATCTTGGTTAAAATCATTTCTTCGGATTGAACCAGTTTAATACGTGGTTTACCTATCTCGTCAGTAATTTGGTTGGATACTTCATTTTCCTTCAGGATGTATTCGGCAACCTTTGGTTTGAGTAAATAATGACCGATCGGTAATTCATCATGTATAACCTGACTTATGATTATTAATAAGGAATCCAGATCAATAGACTTACTAACACAGGCCTTAGCCCCACTCTTCATTGCCCTTATTACATGCTCCGTATGATACTCATCCATCATCAGAATCACTTTTACATTAGGTAATTTGTGTATAATATATCTGGTAATATCCACTCCTGAAGGCTTGTCATGGTTGGTGTTCATAATGAGTAGTTCAGGCGGTGTCTTTATAATACTTTCTAACGTTTCTATATTTGTGGTAGCTTCTCCTATAACATCAAATGATTCTATTTCGGACAATGCCCAACGTATACCTTTCCGGTACACAGCTTCAGAGTCGGTGATATATATTCGAACCTGGTCTACTTTCTGTTTCATTCTTATTTCAGCCTTAAATCTTCTCTAGTATATGACCAATCCGATTCCTTATTCGTCTCAAGTCAATTTTCACGAATATTATACTAGCAAAGTATTGTTTAGACCAGACGTATATAACTATTTAATATACGAATGTTCATCATCACGATAAATATAATAGTACTCGATAAGATACGTACATATTAGTCATTTCAATGGCTTGTAAAAGCGGCATTGGTTACTATTTAGTAAAACCTTATCAATATCATATTGCTATATGCATCGATGGACAATTATCCCGATGTTTTTTACAGATAATAATAAAGTATTCAAACTTTTCTGTTTATGTGGATTAGCGAGGTTATACATACGCTCCGAAAGATGAACCTTAAGTACAACTGTTCGATACTTAAATTAATTTGTTTACGCTTGTGAACTGCATATAATCGTTTAGAGCTTGTATCCTTAGCTGTACACTACGGAATAAATATGGAAAGGTAAATATACCAAGATGTTACAGGGTGAACGGATTAAGGTGAGTCAGAAAGGCTTTACCTTACTAGAACTGCTGGTTGCAGTTTCGATTATGGCTGTAGCGACTTGTGCAGCAGGCGCCGGCATATTCCAGACATTTCAGAATAATGAGCGGAACAACGACAGGAATACCGCAATTACTCAGCTGGAGAATGCCAGCTACTGGATTAGCCGAGATGTCCTGATGTCACAGGTAGTTGACACCTCGGGATCGGATTTTTTTTCAGCCAACTGGACCGAATATGAGTCCGGTGACATCTATGAAGTGACCTACACTTTCGCTGATATGGATGAAGGTGATTATAAAAAATTACTCAGAACACAATCGATAAACGGTACTGATAATACTACCCGGCTCGTGGCGGAACATATTAATTCCGAGCCATCGAAAACCACCTGCAATTTTACAGATGGTATTTTTTATATATCGATTACCGTCACAGCAGGTGAAGGTGGACTTACACAAAGTGAAACCAGAACCTACGAGATTGTCCCCAGGCCAGGAAGAGGGTAAGGTAGATGCGAACTGAGATAGAAAAAAGATTCAGGCGATACATCGGCAGGGAAAAAGGACAGACCCTGGTACTTGTGCTTTGTTTTCTGGCTCTCGGCGGACTTACTATAGCGAATAGCCTGAACTTTGTCACTACCTCTATCGATAACGTAAAAATCCACCAGTCGCAGATGGTTGAGCTGTATTCTGCGGATGCCGGTCTTGAAAAGGCTATATGGAGCCTGACGAGAAATGAAATACCGATAGTACCCGGTGAAGAGGTAGATATGGCCCAGTTCTTGATGAATTCGAAGGCCGTCGATGTCAACATCTTTAATACCTTTGAATCAGGCAACCGTACCTTCAGAATCACATCAACAGCATCTACCGGGAATCGATCCGGTACGACAGTTAAGTCCTATGTTGAATGCGAAATAGGATTTTTTTATGTTGGTACTTGGGATATGTATGAAACAGGAAGATTCGAAATGGCTGAGAATGAGACGTACACCGGCAATATCTGGTTGACAGCAGGAAACGGTGCAGTTGTCGGCGGCAATTTCACCGGCAATATATACGCAGAGGAAGGGAACATCATAGTTGAGGATGGTGGCATCGTTACCGGTGATATCTATTTGTTGAAAGGGAATATCCGAATCTATGCAGACTCGAAGATATTGGGGAAAATCTGTCTTCGAGATGGGAATGTCCAGCTGCTAGAGCCGGGGGCGTACGTTGAGACTGATGAAATCCATGTTGGCAACAATGTTAGAATTACAGCCGATACTACAGTTGTTGGCGATATATATAGCGCTGCGGTTCAAAATATTGGCGGAACGCACGACGGCACGTGGTATCCAACTAACATAGCCGATTACGAATGCCCCATGCTCGATGGGTTAGTCACAACCTACTCTTACGAGATACAATAATTGAACCTCCGGACACATTGGCAATTACGATTAGATATATTTAACACAACCGCTTCGACTTAAAGATAATATTCCCTATTGAGTTAATCGCATTTACCGGGAATATAATATAAAAGGTGAAGCTAAGCCATATAAAATAGCTATACGCATGATGTGACAAACATCAAGATGTTTGTCCATATGGTAGTTCGAGATAACATGGAAGACAAAAGAGGGAGTATTTCTACTCCCTTTTTGCATAATTTCTGCATAGTTCATCAAGAAATTTTTGTAAAAAAGCTTGGAAATTTTGTAAAATAGTTGTATTATTATTGAAATATGATTTTTGTCCGTATAAAGATATAAATGCCGAAAATAAACGATGTAATAAATCAATCTCAATTGTCACCTTTACAGCAGAAGGTGCTTGATTACCTGCAGGAACATGATGATGAAGTCTTCGGCTACGGTGATGTAAAGGAGTTAAGCGAGAAGATTAATCATCAGGGAAGTAATCGTGGTGTCTCATTCACTTTCTGGGCACTATTAAAAAAGAAGTTGATTGATAAAGAAAGGGTTGGAAAGTATATATATTTCGGCAGTAAATCCGCTATCGAATCTCTAAGAGAACAAAAGAAGGCGTCTATTCAGGAAGTTTGAAGGACAAAATAAAATAAAAGAGAGGTAACAAAATGATCGCATTGTATGTTATTTTAGGTCTTATCGTACTTTTTGCTGTATTGTCTATCTATACAGTAAAACAACAGACATTTGCCGTAATAGAGAGATTCGGAAAATTCAGCCGGGTGACTGATCCGGGACTTCATTTTCGAATACCGATTGTGGAAACCATTTCAGGTAGGGTTTCTATTCGGGTCAACGAACTTAATGTGAAGATCAGAACCAAGACAAATGACAATGTGTTCGTCGATCTGCTTATAGCGGTACAGTATTTCGTCGATGGAAAGGACAAAGTATGGGATGCCTTCTACAAACTGACTAATCCCCAACAGCAGATGGAATCCTGGATATTCGATACCGTCCGCGCTAAGGTTCCTACCATGATTCTTGATGATGTGTTCGAGAAAAAGGAAGATATTGCGACAGACGTGGAGCAAAGTCTTACCGAAAGGTTGCAGTATTACGGTTATTCATTGGTCAGGGCGCTTGTTAATGATATTCAACCGGATGCGGGTGTTGCCGATGCTATGAATGAAATAAACAGACAACAGCGTCTCAGGGTCGCCGCCGAACATGAGGGTGAAGCTAAAAAGATCATCGTCGTGAAAGCAGCCGAAGCTGACGCGGATAGTAAGAGGCTTTCGGGTGAGGGTATTGCGGACCAGAGAACCGCTATAGTCGAGGGACTGAGAGAGTCGGTCAGCAAGACCAGTAAGACGTTAGGAGTTGAAGCCACTTCTGTAATGACTCTCGTACTAATGACCCAGTATTATGACATGCTTACCGATGTTGGTAAAAACTCCAAGACCAATACGATAATGCTACCTCATACACCTGGCGCAGTGGGTACCATCCAGGAACAAATTATAGCATCCCTGGAAACAAGCAAAAAGGTTGGTGTAGAAGAATAGATATTCTACTCAGTCTATGTGAAGTGCCAAAAGAGGAATAATGAAAAAGCTACTTGCTAAGGCAATCATACTATTGCTATCGGCAGCTCTAGTGCTGCCGATAGCAGGATGCGATGGAGATACCAAACCTATTGATTCGGGAACGGCTCGCTGGCTTGAGTTATTAAATGTTATTCCTGAAAGAAACGAGACGTTCCAGGACGTGCATATTGATACAAATCTCGGAGTCTATATTCAGGACCTTGCCTTCCTCCGCGAATTACAGGCGAAATTTCCTGTTACTGAACCATACGCTGTGCTTAAGATTTCGATTCCAGGCAGTGAAGGACTGTTCCGGCATTACTATGACATGACCGATCCCGAAGCGGACATTGAAGAAGAGTACCGGGAAACGATTGGTTTTACCTTTGATGATGTAGACCAGATGGTTTCCTCCGGCAGACAGCCTTATATCTATGAAGCATACCGAGGTACATTCGATAAAACCGAAATAGATACCGTGGTGAAAATCGGCACTCGGAGTGAAGACCTGGAGGTCGTCCAATACGGTGGTATGGAGTATTATCGCTGGGGTGAGGATAATGCGGCGAACCTCAGCGCTCGAACCCATGTCCGCCCTCTCGGCAGAGGCCACCGCCTGGCGCTGCCCGGCGATTTCGCGTTCTGGACGGTCTGGGATGAAGGGGTAGAAACCATGATCGACTGCTATAACGATACCGCCGGTTCTCTGGCTGATATCGATGAATTCAAACTCATGGCGGAAGGTCTGACCATACTGGATGCATTCAGCGGTTACATGACAACCGGTACCAATTCCTATGATGAAGCTCAGGATTACCTGAAAAGAGAGGGACTTCCAGCAAGGGAAGGACATTATGATCGTTTTACCCTTTCGCTGGAGGAAACTCCACTTCTCAAACCGTACACAGCAATGGCGACCGGGGCTGGTCTCGATGAGGACGGTTATTACCTTGCCATCGTATTGGTAAATCCTGATAACAATACCGCTGAAGAGAACGTGTCTCTCCTTGAAGAACGTATTTCAAACACGAGAGATATCTGGCAGGGAAGACTGTGGTCGGAAATGGCAACTCGTGTTACGGTAGAGAGCCAGGACAGGCTGACATTGGTTACACTATACGGATTACCGGTTGAGTTCTGGCCTGACCGGTTCGGAAGTCTCAGCGTTGTAGGCTCTGGAGCTTTCGAACCATTGCTGGTGCATGAGTAGAAAGAACGGAAGAAGATTTGAAAATGAAAAAACTGATTATTACAGGAATCATATCGATGCTTTCAGCAACGTTATTGCTGCCGGTAACGGGATGCGATGGGGAAACCGATAAGACTGAACCTGTTATTTCGGAATCAAACCGCTGGCTGGAATTATTAAGAATCCTGCCGGAGAATGAAGCAACTCTCAATGCTGCTTATCTTCAGACCTCCGAATATGCCGGTCTTCTGCAAGAACAATATCCGGAAGCACTAGTTTTACCCGGTCTGTCAGAAAATACCTCGTTTAGACTCCTCGCTTACAACAACCTGCCGCTTTTCGGTCAGACAAAATATACGAATGAAGAGTGGAAAGAGGTGGTAGGATTTACAGTCAGTGATGTTACTGACTCGATAATGGCGACCGACAGTCCGGCTAAAGCGTACCAGGCAGTCCGAGGGAACTTTACCGGGGAAGATGTCGAGACCGCCGCGAAAACCGGACCTCTACAAGAATTTCTTGAGATAAAGTCATATGAAGGGTATGAATACTATAGCTGGGGCGAAGACATGGGTATTCACCTGGAGTGGCGCAGTAATATCAGACGGCTGGGCAGGGGACACCGGCTGGCATATGTTGACGGATTTACCCTGTGGGAACTATGGG
>DUFA01000013.1 GCA_011191975.1 Dehalococcoidia bacterium | reverse complement strand
TACGAGTACATAGGCAAGAGTTCCCGCCAGTACTCCGTAATCCAGCCGGACAAGCCCCTTGACATCCTTCATATGGATGGATTCCTCGCGGGTAAACAGCTCGAACTCGACGCCGTCTTTTTCCACTATAAGATCGATATATTCGTCTCCGGAGTTGAAATATGAGATAAGAGTTTCAGCCGATTTCACCAGTTCTGTCCGGGCAAGACCGGTAGTCGAAACAACGTTATACTTGTCGAAACCATATTCATACAGTGATACCGAGTTGAAGGCAATTGCTATCACAGCTGTAAGTAGCAAAAAAGGTACGCAGAGTATGAATACCGCTCTGGATATGATATCGATACTACGCCACTTCATCTTATTCGGGATTTTACACTGTCCGAAGTGAAATTAACAGCTTTTCCGGCAGAGATTGTTATATAATGAGCAAACAGAAAAGAAATAATTATGTCTAATCCTCATTTATCTTTCGAAGTGGAAATCAGATTAAGTTTCGATACTTATGATAACGCCTGTAGAAAATTGCCGTTCCTTGAAAAATCTCTACAAATGGTAGACTGGTGGGATACCAGTCTTTACGGACTTGAATTATTCCATTCGGATCAAATGTTGAGGATAGGTGATCTTCTGTATGAAGATAACCATAAAAAGCGTTACCTGGGATGGAAAGGCCCGGACATCGGTGATTTTGCCAATATACGCAGTGAAATCGACGAGGATATCACCGATGGTGTTGAGAACAGCGTGGTACTGGCTAAAATAGGCGGTGGCCAGAAATCCCTGACTGCGGATGGCGTTATTGAAGAGATGATCAGGTTGGGATACGAAAAATTCATGTCTTTTTCCGGTAAAAACACGCTGGGACGATATGAACCCCTGGATATCGGGGTGAAACTGATGTCCTGTTCTCAACTTAAATATCCTTTGATGGTGGAGATCGAGAAAATAGCATCCACCGAAGAAGAAGCAAGACAGTATGAAAAACAACTCTACGAAATATGCCGCGAATGGAATCTCCTGGACCGACTGGTAAAGGAAGAACCCACTCACCTGCTCTACGAGGCGATCTATGGTAAATAAGAGAATACATATATTCGGAGCTTCTGGCACAGGGACAACAACATTGGGTAAGTCCCTGGCTAAACGCTTAGATATCCCCCACCTGGATACCGATGACTATTACTGGGGAAATACGAAGATTCCTTACACTGAGAAAAGGAGCTTCGAACAGCGAATCGAAATACTAAAAATAGACCTTGAGAAAAATCCCGACTAGGTGCTATCCGGTTCTCTCTGTGGATGGGGTGATTTCGCAATTCCAATGTTCACCTTTGCGGTCTTTCTCTGGATACCGCAAGAATTACGGTTGTCCAGATTAAGGGAAAGAGAGCTGGAACGTTTCGGACAGGAAGCCCTGGCACCGGGCGGCTGGTTCCATGAAAACCATACCGGCTTTATGGAATGGGCAGCGCAGTACGATACAGGCGGGCCGAACATGAGGAGCAGGGCGCTTCACGAAGAATGGATGAAGAACCTCCCATGCAGACTTGTCAGATTCGAACAGCCGCTGAGCGCCGATATCATGGCAGCTCAGATACAGGAATATCTCAAGCACTAGATGCAGGGAAAATTATCCTTGGAGTAGGAGGGGAGTGGCGGCTACAGCGGTCGTGTCACTCCCCTTCCATTTCATCCAACCTATTGAGACGCTAATAAAATTTCCGCTAGGTCAAGTAGGTTCTCAGGAAATGAGCTCAAATACCTAGGGTGTCCACTTCCAATCAAAATACGTTGTTAACTCATCGGTTTTGTAAGCTGGTACCCCACCTTCTTCCAGCAAGCCATCATATATCCAATTCGTTAGAGTTAGTTGAGTTATACCCAGGATCTTAAGACCTATTAGGTCTGATGGAGAAAGACTAGTAATGATATGCCCGTTACCATGTTTGTCGGTCGTAAGTGTTCCAGAGTATAGCCAACTAGTTCCAATAAAAGATTTGAGCGCTGGAATTTCCCGATAGAGGATAAACTGGGTATCAGGCTTAGCACCGTGCAGCTGGAATTCTTTCTTTTCAAAATAGACGGGGCCATTCATATGGGTACTAATCACAAAACCGTTCTTTAAAGGATAATTTTCCTCATCCAGTGAGTAGAAGGATACCTTGTTGGTTTTGCATGTCTGGTCAGCGAAAGCAACTCCAGAAGGAATTATAGCAACGACCACCAGCGCGATAATGATTATTGTTGTTACCAGGATCTTATGTATTTTTTTCATTTCTATTCTCCTTTTATAATTATTAAGCTTGATCCTTTTTATTTCGTACACTACTATTTTTCTTCTTATATTCACTACCTCCTCTAACCGATCTTTTTACTACGCGTGAGTCTGATAACGTATTGACTGATATAAGTTCAAGGCCCAGGTCGGCGAGGCGGGACAAAATCCCACGGAGTTCTGACTGATCGCGGACAGGACCTTTTAAGACCGATCGTCCGTCAGCATGGATAATTTCGAAGCCATTGAACCATTCCGACCAGTTTTGGTCTATCTGCCCCTTTACCACGATCTCCATCCTTTGCATTTTTACCCTTATCAAACCAATTTCGTAATTAAATGCTAACAATGAAAAAGACACATGTAATCTATCGTGAGATGGATTTTAAGATAGATTTTGTGGATAGAGGGTTACTGAATTAGGATAGTTTTTGAGGATATGGGAGGATTATTGAATGGAGTAATGAACTAAATCAGCTTGAGATCTTTAGCCCGTCGGACTACCTGGCGGCGGTTTCTCACTTCCAGCTTTCCGATTATATGGTGGACGTGAGTTTTCACTGTACCGAGACTGATACTTAATTTCTCGGCGATATACTGGTTTGATACGTCATCTGCAAGCATCTTGATTACTTCCAGTTCCCGTTCACTGAGTAAGCCTTGTGGCAAGGGTGATGCTGAAGCCTTCTTCCTAGCTTGCCTCTGCCGCTCTTCTTCTTCGATGATAGCAATCAACTTTCTGGTGAAGTCAGGCGTGATTTGTTGAGCAAGAGCTTTTTCAAGAAGCGGTTTAAGCAGTCTGCCTTCGTCAACAAATGGGCGGATGACACCTTCCGGCGCCGCCGTGGTCAGGGCTTCGTCCAGGAACTCCAGTGCCTCTTCCTCGTTATCTGACGCGAGGGCTTGATAAATGCGAGCATCGCGAACTAAGATAACATACCCAGATTGTGAAAAACTGTCATATAGTTCCTGTAAAAGCCTGGCTGCCTCTTTTCGTTTGCCCTGCGCCAGCAACAGTCGTGCCGGGACATACCGGTCGAAAGGGATCATACTATCAATATCAGGGAGTTTCTCGCCCCACATGATCGCATCTTCCAGGTTATCCCGCCGGATAGCGTACATAATGCGGGAAGCTATGTAATTGGCATACCAGAATGTGTCAACCGTCGGACGATGGCTGGCTTGATCCATTTTCTCCATCGCTGCATCGGCTCCGGCAATGTCGCCCCTGATCAGGCAGATCTTAGCTTGTAATAAAAGTGCCAACAAAACCGTCGCATTCTTTTCAATAGCCAATCTGGTATATTCGGCTGCCGCGTCCAGGTCGTTTCGTTCATAGTACGCCCTGCCTAACCAAGATTGATTACCATCCCAGGCTGTTCGTGCGGCAAGTTCATCCGATTCTTTCCAGAGCTCAACAGCTTGCTTTCCCTTACCTTGATAGCCGGCAATAAACCCTAAATGTCTTAAGGCTAAGCAAACGATAGAAATGTCTCCAGCCTGCTGGCCTAACTCACAAGCCAGGGTGGCCCATTTTTCAGCTTCCTCAAGATGACCGATCCGGTGTCGGGCCTGTGCAATATTTACCGCTACTTTGCTGCGCATCATAACATCGTCTTGTGGCAGCAGGATGAAAGACTTTTCGAACATCTCAAGGCAACTCTCAATATTTCCCCGGTGCCGGTATACGGCGCCTTGTGCAAAGGCTGTCTCTCCCTTAGTAGTATCATCCAGAATCTTGGTTTCCAAGTAGCCGAGGATCGCCTCGGCTTCGCTTAGCTGTCCTGTAAAGGCGAGCAGGAAGGCATACTGGCTGTACAGGCGGAGGTGCTCACGCAATTTTTCATCTGGGATTGTCTTTAACCATTTGAGCAGCGTATCCCACTCACCAAGTATCCTGAGTTCCTCATACAGGGTAGATATGAGTCTCACAGCCCTTTCCCAGTCACAGGCTGCCAGTGCATGGTTTATAGCTTCGTCAGGCAGATTATTGTCTTCGTACCACTTACTAGCCTGCCGGTGTAAAGCCAAGACCTGTTCCATACCATAGGTGGAAATCAACTCATTCTGCAGCAAATCAGCGAAGAGGTGTTCAAAGCGGTACCACTGCCGCGTCTCGTCCAGCGGCATAATGAACAGGTGCTCGCGCTCAAGACTGAGGAGTATTCTCCGACTATCTTCTCTCCCCACGAGTGAATTGCATAAAGGTCCATTCAGCCGCTCGAGGATTGATGTTTTCATCATGAAATCGCGTATCTCCTGTGACTGCTTTTGGAACACTTCTTCCATCAGGTAATCCATGACATAGCGCTGGCTGCCAGTAAAGGCGGCGATGAAGCCGGGGATATCTTTCTGCTCTTTCATGGAAAGAGCCGCCATCTTCAATCCTGTTACCCAGCCTTCGGTACGTTCGTTAAGGGCTACGATATCCTCTACAGAGAGTAACGGCGTTTTCATTTCTTTCAGTAAGTTGGCAGTATCATCCTGAGTAAATCGTAGGTCATCAGTATGGATTTCCAGCATCATTGCTCTGCCACGAAAACGCGCTAGTGGCAATGGCGGATCGGCACGGGAGGCGATCACCAGATGGAAATGTGTCGGTAGGTGTTCGATCAGGTAAATAATGCCGTCGTGTATCTGTCGTGATTCGATAAGGTGATAGTCATCCAGGACAATAAAAAAGTCACGTTTTATAGTAGAGAGTTCATTTATCAATGCGGTCAGCATCGACTCGGCAGGTGGCGGCTGCGAAGAATGCAGCCACGGCAGTATTTTCTCCCCGCAATTGGGCTGAATTGTTTGCAGAGCAGCGATGAAATAGTCCCAGAACCGGATCGGGTCATTATCACCTTCATCCAATGAGATCCAGGCAGTACTGGTATGTTGGGTACTTTGCTGTGCCCATTCGCTTAAAAGTGTTGTTTTGCCGAATCCAGCTGGAGCAGATACAAGTACAAGGTTATAACTAAGGATTTCATTTAATCTCTCGATTAAACGGGGACGCGGTACTATTTGGGATCGAGTCGGAGGAATATTGAGCTTGGTTATTAATAATGACGTTTCCACTTCAGCCATTACTTTCGTTGGGATTTATTGGTTATTTTTTCGGATTAACCTTCAGCGTTGTTAAATTTCATGTAGGATTATTATATCACGATATATTTCTCTGTTCTAAAGCAATTTTGGAATGACATTTTTTCAGGTCGCTGCTATAATTATCCCATGCAAATCCTTGCCGGGAAGAACGATGTTTAGCCATCTCCACGTTCATACCGAGTACAGTCTGCTTGACGGGATGTGCCGTATCCCGCAGCTTGTCAACCGGGCAAAAGAGATAGGTATGGACAGCCTGGCAATTACCGACCACGGGGTAATGTATGGCGCCGTCCAGTTCTATAACGCAGCTGTAGCAGCAGGTATCAAACCTATCATAGGCTGCGAAACATATGTCGCCCTGGGAAGCCGCACCAGCCGTACCAGCGCCGATAAGCAGAGTTACCACCTCGTGCTGCTGGCCAAGAACCTAACCGGTTATCGCAACCTTATCCAGCTAACTACCAAGGCCAACCTCGAAGGCTTTTATTACAGACCCCGCATCGACAAGGAACTGCTGGCAGAGTACAGTGAAGGCCTGATAGGACTCTCGGCATGCCGGGGCGGTGAACTTCCCTTTTTAATAGAACAGAACCGCATGGAGGAAGCTCGACAGTCTGCCCGGTGGTACCGAGATAACCTTGAAGATTTTTACCTCGAGATTCAGCGACAGCCGGTAGCCGAACTCGAACGTATCAACCAGGAATTAATGGTCATCGGTAAGGAACTGGATATTCCCCTGGTAGCTACCAACGACGTTCATTACATTAACCAGGAAGACGCTTCAGCACACGATATCCTGTTGTGCATCGGTACCAATACCACCATTCATGATGAAAAACGAATG
>DUFA01000129.1 GCA_011191975.1 Dehalococcoidia bacterium | reverse complement strand
GTTTCAAATTCGGTGAAGAATCCGAGATGGTGGATCTAGTCAGGAAAGCCGAGACGGTATCCGATACCGGTCCGAGACTTTACTACCTTAATATGCCGAAGAGATTTCTCACGGGAACGGTTTATGATCCGAAAACAAATGAGGTTGTATCCGGAGTCACCTGCACTCTTGTCAATGATAATAGTGGTGAAAAACTGACAGCAGTAACAGATGCGTTCGGTGATTTCTGGTTTGAGGATTTGAAAGAAAGCAGTTTCACTCTTGATATACGAAAAGGCGGGAAGTCCCTTACTGTCCCTTCGATAAAAACCGAGAAAGACGTGAATCTGGGGGATATATCTTTGTAAATAATAATACCGTGGTTATTTAACAATGTTTAACAAAGATGAACATTTGCCTTCACGCTTGGAGGATCGTTCGGTAAACTCAGAAACAACCCGATTTATTTCTGCATTATCCCGTATTCCATAATACTAGATATACGTATTACGCTGTATATATACGTTTAATTTCAGGATCTAAGTAACATAAGGTAGAAAGTCATTTCTACAGGCAGGGCAGATCGTCTCTTCTTCAGAAGGGAAGGCTTCTTTACATATCTGACATATGAAGATAGATTTCTTTGTTTTCTTGACCAGAAACTCCGACGAAATTTTTATCGGTTCAATGCTTAGTATACTGGGACCGGCTTCTATCGTCTTTTTTAATAATTCCTGGGTGTTCTGTTCTTTTTTTAGTTTTAGTCTAAAGAACCATTCATTGATCGTTGGCCACTTCTCCAACTTGGATGAGTCAAGGTAAACTCTCACTCCTTCACCAGAGTATTTGTCATAGAATGACATAGCGTAACGACCAACATCCAGAATATGCATCCATTGATTTCCAGCAGTACATGGAGTCAGGAGCTGAACGGCATCCGGAATACATCCTGCTGTTTCGCAAATCACTTCATAGAGTGTGTTCTCCGGCATATTACTAGAGGCAAGTTCAACCATAAAACCCGCTATTATCAATCCCGGAGCAAGATTTCCACCGTGAAATTCTTTTACCTTATTGCAGTACTCATCTATACTGTAACCACATATTTCCGTCATATCATATATAATAGCAAAATTATCAATGCCATACACAATGTCTAAACTTAACAATCTGGCGGGTAAGTCCTCTGAGGTGAATATATGCGGGAACAGGATCTCTTAGGCATCCAGCAACATATAGGAATTCGAACAGAATAAAATCCACGGAAATCAATGCCAAAGTGGATGTAAAATCAAAAAAGTATCTGTCCCTATTCTTAATTTAGTACTCACTAGTGAACTTCTGGTCACGGGAACTACGCGATAAACTAAAAATTACGTAACTTCAACAAGATAAGAATTTTAATCTGAGTTATGTTGTGGATAGGTTCATGGGGAAGTGACGGAAGGTTTGTCGTTGTTCTCTTATACGATGTCTGTAATACGCTTCATGCCATATTGCCGGAAGATAACCAGATGAATTACCTGACAATAATAATCGACCCACCGACAGGTTCATCTAATCTCCTGACAACCTTACCGTTTTCATCTGCTTTTTTCATCAGGTCGTCAAGGGTTCCATAAAACAGAGCTTCGCCGGGGCAGCTTTCCGTGCAGGCAGGAACTCTGCCAAATTCCAGGCAATAATCGCATTTCTGCATAATCCCGTCTTTACCGAATTGGGGCACATCGTAGGGACATGCCGCGAAGCAATCCCGACAGCCGCTGCATATAGCTTTATCGATAACGACGATTCCATCGGCAGATCGTTTGGTAATGGCTCCTACCGTGCATACTTCAACACAGGCAGGTCTTTCACAGTGCATACAAGCCAGTGACAAGAATGTCCGGCTGATATCGGGAAACTTACCCTCCCATATATCGAGTACCCGTCGCCAACTGACCCCTGATTCGACATTACGGGTGGTCTTACATGCCAATTCACAAGTACGGCATTGTATGCATCTCACCTCGTCGAAATAGAAACCGTATTGTTCTGACATCATACAACTACCTTTCCAGGCACTATTTATTCCTCATCCGCTTTTCGTACTTCGACAAGGGTTTGTTTCGGCATGGCAGATACCATCGGGTCGAAGGCTTTTTCGATATCGCTATTATAGAGAATATTGATATTTGCACCGCCGTTTAACAGCGGGGACGCCGGTTTTTTCAGTTCATCACAGCCTTGCCACCATCCGTGAAGACCCATCACCGTATCCGGTCTGATACCAGGGAAATATATTGCCTTTGCCTTAATCCAGCCATGGGGCGACTCTGCGATTATCCAGTCGCCGTCTTCTATACCACGTGCCTTGGCGGTATCGGGATGAATGTGAATCCATGGATCGGGTTCCATCTCGCGCAGGTTCGGTATATTTCGCAGCCAGGCATGGTTGTATATGTTCGAAGTATGGGCGTCAAAGAATATCAGGGGATATTTATCTGCAAGCTCAGGATTACTGGTTGGTAATTCAGGTGGATCCGTCCATTCGGGCAACGGGCTGAACCCGTTTTCCTCGAACGTAGTGCTGTAAATAGCCACCTTACCTTGTGGGAGATAGGGTTTCTGGTCGTACCATGAGGTTTGGTTGGCGAAAATCCGATCGTACTTCTCGTACACGGGCGGCCTCGAGTCATAGGCAATACCGGTGGAATACTTTCGGAGTTCCTCCATCGTCATATTAAAATACTCAAGCTGATAATCCATGCAGGCATTGATATCACCGTGCCAGAATTCCTCTTCGTACCCCATCCTGTTACCCAGGTCGAGCCAGAATTCATAATCCGATTTGTAATCGCCCAGTGGTTCGATAACTCTGTTCCTGGCCATAATCCAGTTTCCACTTATCTCGAACGGGTGATCGGTTTCATACGAAGTGGTAACTGGAATGACTACATCTGCCCAGGGCATCGCCGATGTCTCCATCACGTCCACGACCACGAATAATTCCAGTTTTTTCAGGGCTTCAATTATCCTGCCCGGATTACGGGTACTCACAGGCGGCTGGGTCCCGGGGGCAATTATTGCCCTGATAGGATAAGGTTTTTCGGTCAGGATACTGTCGAAGGTGCGATAATAAGATGACGATGGTCCTTCAATAAACGGCTGGAAGGGCATTGCAATTTCCGGACCAACCAGCTTATCGACCCAATTCTGGTCTATCCTGCGATGAAGATTCAGCAACGTGCGTGCCCTTGGCATGGTGCTGCCGCCTGTAAGAGCATTGGCACCCTGCCTGTCAAAGTGTCCGGTTATGGCAATCAATATCGCCACGGCGCGTACAGCGTGGTTTGAGTCCGAAATCTGGTCAAAAGCGTTTCCAGTCACGATGCAGGCTTTGGGGGTATTCGCATAAAGCCGTGCCACCTCTTTTATCCTGTCTGTAGGCAGACCGGTTATCGGCTCTGCCCATTCAGGTGTGTATTGCTGTATATGAGGTACGAGCTTGTCAAAGCCATAGCACCACTTTTCTACAAAATCCCTGTCATACAGATTTTCATTGACAATGACGTTTATCATCGCCAGGGCTAGGGCAGTCATGGTGCTGGGTCGGATAGGAAGCCATATATCTGCCTTGGCAGCATCCGGCTGCATTTCAGGTTTGATAACTACCAGTTTCGCTCCTCTTTCCTTTGCGTCAAGGATTGTCTTCAAACTGCCCATCGAAGTACCGGAATACACAGGATTCACCGTCCATAATATTATTAGATCGGAATTCTTGATATCTGCCGGTACACCTCCGGGTGTGGCAATTCCAAGGGTGTATGCTGTACCAAAGGCTCTCTGTACCGCACAAATCCCGCTATGAGCATAATTAGGGCTGCCATGTGCGACAAGGAAACGTTTAAAATAGTCCTTATAATTGCATTGCCTGGGTGACAGGACTGCCAGCGACTCCGGTCCGTACTTTTCTTTCTGTTCCTTTAGTTTATTCGCAATCGTATCAATGGCTTCATCCCAGGTAATTTTTTCGAATTTCCCCTCACCCTTTTCACCAACACGCCTGAGAGGTGAGGTGAGTCGCTGAGGTGAGTAAAGCCATTGAATAGATGCGTATGCCTTGGCACATAATTTGCCTTGATTCATCGGAGCCTCTTTCATACCTTCGATTCGTACCAGCCTGCCATCTTTCACATAGCAGTTAATTCCACATCCTGTTACCGGGCCGCATAATCCGCAGAAAGTACGAATCATTCGTTCTCCTGCTTTTTCCGTTCCTGTTGATTTATTATTCGTCATCTCACTTGTCATCCTGAATCGCAGATACTAAACAGGTTAGTCTTTTATATCAAATACAACCTGGGCAGCTTTACCCAGAATGATATCCATTTCTTCACTAGTAAATTTAATACTCGTTTTCGGGTTCTTGAATACGTCCACCCAGTCCTTCTCCGGCAGCATGGCATCGCCATCCGGCGAGTCGCTGGAGAAAAGGATCTTCCACGGGGTGCAGTAATCTATTAACCTGCGTAGCCAAGTATAAAATCCTTCGGGGTCCCATACGTAATCCCTCTGGTGTAGTTCTACTCCTGTATACACGTTATCATGACCGATAACGGCACCGATTGCTCTTTCCGTCCACTGCGCTCCGGCGTGACCCATGACCATATTTACCTGCGGGTAATACGAGGCAAGGTTAGCTACACCGGTCGGGTCTGAAGTAGCCTGCATTCCGGTGTGAATATAGACCGGTAATCCGTATTCTGCGCATTTATCAAGCATTGGAAAACAGGCAGGGTCATCAGCCCGGAAGCCGGCGCCGGGGTGAAGTTTCAGTCCTTTCATACCCCAGTCTTCGACAGCCTCGATAAATTGAGCTACAGCATCCGGACGTCTGGGATCGATTGCTGCCAGGGCTATAAGCCGGTCGGGATGATTTTTCGCCGCATCGGCATGTATTTTATTTTGCTCTTTATTGGTAACACGCGGCTCTCCCGTCATCCCGTAAGCCCAGTCCACGCCGAAAATAACGCATTTATCCAGGCAGGCTTCGTCCATCCATTTCATCATGTTATCGCCGGATGCGTCGAGAATTTCCACGTACGGACGCATAACTTTTTCGTGGAACTCCCCGGCTGTATAGTTAGTGCCATGCCATTTATTATAAGTCGCGGAAATAGCCGTTTCAGCACCACCCCCACCACCTTCTCCGGCTACCGCTCCTCTTCCCCTGAGATAACCCCGGGTAACCCAACCACGACCGCAAAGATGCACCTGAGTATCTATTATCATACGCTGTCTCCCGTTATTATCTTAGATTTACCGGCATATGAGGTGAGAAGCTATACCGGTATTATAGTCTCAATTAAACTTCTTTCTCCATCCTGGCTATTGCTTCATCCACATTTCTGCAGAGTGTACCTCTCAGGATACACTCATTCTTTTCATGATGGATCTCGTTGTTGCGTATCGATCCCATTTCATAACCAGCATTCTCAAGGATCACGGTCGAAAGTATGTTTCCTATCGGACAGATAAATGGGGTCACGTTATCTTCTGCCAGTTTCTTCTCTTTAGGGAGGTGAATACAGCCGGTGACCTTAAATTCCGTGTCTCCTTCAGGATCGGGCAGCGGAGCAGGTGCGTATGTAATATCTTCAGCCAATCCTACTGACAGGATTTCCTTTAAACAGCGGTCAACTATCTCATCAATCGTTGATCCTTCAATCTTCCTTGAGCGTACGAAGTCGGCACCGGTCAGTTCGAAGGAAAACCTGGCATATTCAGTCCTTCCGGTCAACACCACAATACGCTCCTCCTGCCTGGCAAGCATATCATTGATATACGTTACGATTGCGTCGGTTTTATTATCTGCCATGTTATTTCCCCTCTTCCTGTTTTTTTTGTACCTTCACTTCATATTTCCCGGTCAAGGGTATTTCAGGTAATTTTCTGGTATTACCAAAAGATTCCCAGTAGACAACTTCTTCAAGTGGTTTTCTCGGGCGTGCTTTCGGGCTCTGAGCAGGCCAGCCAATTGAAAACCAGGCTACTACGGCATAGTCTGCTACCCCCGGCACTCCCAGTATCTTCTTCCATTCGTATCCGCTCCGCTCACCCAGCTCAACAGGATACCAGCAGCATCCCAGACCGAGTGAATGCGCTTCCAGCAGCATATTCTCAATACATGCCGGAACGTCTTCCCAGACCGCCCCTCCCAGGTGACCCAGCATAACGATGATCACCGGCGCCCGGAATCCCATTGTCATAAATCCCCCGGTTTTGTAGAGATTAGCCAGGGCTGCACGGGCTCTCTCCTGTTTTTCAGGATCGACATTGTCTTCGACTTTCGTGCCGAAGCTGGACTTGGCAAGTCTTGCTCCCATATAGACCGCCTGTTTTTTCATCATCGCTTCAAGCTTGTCCTTGTTTTCACCTCTGATGACTATCATTCTCCATGGATTGAGATCGCCGGCGGTAGGTGACCATCGCCCGGCTTCAAGTATCCTGAGTATCAATTCTTCGGGCACCGGCTCATCGGTATACCTCCTGATACTCCTTCTGCTGTAAATGAGTTCTAGCGCATCCTCCATATGTTTTCTCCTTCCACTGGTTCTATCGATCACCCTGGATTTATTGATATATTCCAGCTTAGTTTAATACTTCAATCTCGACGAGTTCCTTATATTCATCGTCGGTAACGCCCAGTATTTCCTTGAAAACGTATTCATTACGTTCTCCCAGCAACGGCGCCCGTTGAAGGTCATATTCATACTTGGATAGCCTGAAGTGAGCTCCGGAATTGGCTCGATATTTTCCTACCTCAGGATGTTCTATTTCCCGGAAAAAGTTACGGGCTTTCAACTGTGGATCGTTTTCCATCAGGTCTTCGCCGGTTTGCAGCACCCCGGCTGCCACACAGGCTGCCTGCATCGTATTCATTACTTCCTCTGCCGAACGACAGGATGTCCATTCATTGATTATTCTGTCCAGCTCCTCCTGATTTTCCTTCCTCGCCATCAGGGTAGAGAACCTTGGATCTTCTGCGAGTGACGTGTCTATAATGCTACAAAAACTTTTCCATTCTTCGTCCGTGAACACGGAAATAGCGCACCACCTGTCTTCACCGGCACAGCGGTAGGCATTGTGAGGAGCAGCATACTCGCAACGGTTTCCCATTCTGTTAACCGTATTCTTGTTCACGGCATAATCCAGCAAAAGTGGAGCCATCAACTGTACTCCACCTTCGAACTGGGACAGGTCCAGGTATTGCCCCTTACCGGTACGCTCGCGGTATTCGAGAGCAGCCATAACTGCCAGGATAATATAACGGGGAGCGACGAAATCCGTATAGGCTCCGATCCATCCCGGTTCTCTATCCGGCCAGCCGGTAATATGATTGAAACCCGATAAAGCTGTTAAGGTAAATCCCAGGCCCGGATGCCTGGTAAAGGGACCTGTCTGGCCCTGCATGCACGAACTGGCCATAATGATATCCGGCTTCAACGATTTACATACTTCGTAGCCAAGCCCCATTTTCTCCAGCGACCCGCCGGCAAAATTCTCCACCACGATATCGGACACGGAAATCAACCGCTTGATCAGTTCCAGTCCCCTAGGCTTTTTCAGGTTAACTGTTATGCCAAGTTTACCGCTGTTATGCTGGTTGAAACTTCCCCATTGAGCCCCTGTCCGCTGCAGATCGAGTCTCACATTTGTCTCGATTTTGATTACTTCCGCCCCGAGGTCGGATAAATGTTTCGTTGCAATAGGACCGGTAAGAGCCCATGTAAAATCAACTACCCTGATACCTTCAAGAAGTTTTTCCTTCATCTTGTACCCCTCTCACGGTTTAACTTCCTTATATAATCCCCGCCTGTTTGAGAATGAGTATATCTTCTTTTGGAATACCCAGTTCCTTCTCGTATATTTCCGTATTATGTTCACCGATAAGCGGAGCGCGGCGTGATATTTTTACAGGTGTTATCGAAGCTTTCATGAACCCGCCGGGATAAGTAATCTTTTCGCCAAGTTCAGGATGATCGACTTTTTTCCAGAATTCCCTTGCTTTAAGCTGTGGATTGTCCAGGATATCGGCTGGGGTTGAGACAGGATAGAGCTGGACGCCGTGCTTGAGTGCCCCGTCGAGCAGTTCCGCCTTGGTCCGTGACATGAATAACTCGGCTGTTAATTCCTTTATCCGGTCCGGTGCCGCTTCACGCGGATATTCAGGTTTACTTCCTAAGGAATTCTTCACAGGGTCGGGATCCATCCCCTCGTTATTCAGCCATTTATACAGGTTCTCACTTGAGCGTCCCGAACCCGGTCCGCCCGAATAAGCAAAGGAAACATATCCGTCCTTACATTTCCATAGCTGGGATGAGCGAAAACCAGCCATTTGTCCTGGCTCGTTCTCCCTCCTCTGGATACTTCTTCTTCTATCCCAGGCGGATGTGATATGTTCGGTAGACTGGACAACCGATTCCTGAATCGAAACATCGACCTGCTGACCCTCTCCTGTTCTCCGACGATAAAGGAGCGCTGTCAATGCTCCCTGAGCAGCATCCACACCTGTATTAAGATATGACTGAGAATGATAACTCACCCTGTAAGGAGGCCGGTCGATATCCCCGCATGGTGCCATCTGCCCACCCATTGCCCAGGCTATGATGTCTGAAGTTTTCCAGCTCTTATATGGACCGGTCTGTCCAAACGGAGTAATCGAGACCATGATAATCCCGGGATTAGTTTTTTCGAGATCACGGTAACCAAGATCGAGGTTGTCAAGGTAACCAGGAGAATAGGACTCAATAACGAAGTCAGCAGTAGTAACCAAACGTTTGAATATTTCCTGTCCGTCGGCAGTCTCGATATCGAGAGTGATACCTCTTTTACTGGTATTCATTGCGAACCAGAACAGACTTTTCTCCGGATGTGGTTCGTTATGATAAAAAGGGCCCAATTTGCGGGCTGCGTCACCGCCTGGTTTTTCAATCTTGATTACATCGGCTCCAAGGTCTCCGAATATTTTCCCGCAGTAGAGGCCCTTCTCATCGCTCAGGTCCAGAACTCTGTAGGGAGTAAGAATGTTTTCCGTACTAAAATCGTTATTCAAAATTCTTTCCTCCTTGTAAATATAAACATCAGGTAAAAACAGGATTCAATGTTATACTAATTTGAGGTAATTTTCCCGACTTCATAACGGAGTATCAAATATCATACTTCTAATTCAGAAAAAATACCAATAATAAATAAGATAATGATATATACTCCCGACTGAAAAAGATTTCTATATATTACCTTAGTTTGCATTATAATAAGGTCTGCCAGTTAATAACTGAAAAGTATATTAATATGACACATTGTTCGGTATTGTGCAATCCTGCAAATAGGCAAAATGTGGAGTTTGAAGAAGGCGGCAAGAAGCATTATCAGGCTGGGAGTAAGCTCAACTCCTTCTTTTTATTCAGTAATTATTTATAAATGTTAAAACCTATCTTCAAATAAATTAGACTATAGCTAGTGATAATATTACAGTTAAAAACATTTGTAGTATTCGAAAGTCATATTAACCGTTCTACTATACTTCTCTAGGACGTTTCCTTCGTTTTAATATCCCGTTAATTACCCATAATATGATAGTTAGACCAATAAAACCTGATAAGATGAGCCAGGATATTACGTTCAATCCTTCACGACTGACTTGTCTTCCAAATAACGCTGCCAGTGTAATAAATGTTGCATCAAAAAGAATTGACGATGCAAGAACACCGAATATGAAGTAGTAGTAATTTAATTTTATACTCCCCGCGGCTATTGATGTTGGAATCATTAATCCAGGTGTAAACCGACCGATTATCACAGTGCCTATAGAAAATATCCTCTTTGATTGAAGTTTTTCCCTAATTCTCTCGGTTTCATTACGTATTCGTGTAAAACGTTTTGGATATAAGTCTAATATCGCATTACTTGAGAGTCGTGATACCCAATAAATAATACTGGCACCGCACTGCCTTCCGATGATAAATATGAGTACGAGTAGCAGAGTCTCTAAAGATCCTTGGCTGATTTCATATCCAATATAGAAACGTACGCCTTGTAACACTAACGGAAATGGGATACCAAATTCGTGTAGCGTAAGTACGGAGAATAATATTGCTAGTGATATAGGATTACCTTCACTTAATGTATCCAGTGCTTGATAAATAAACGCAATATATTTTTCGATCATGAATTATCAAATCCATAAATGCTATAATAGTTTTCCTCATTAGACAAAATAGGATTATATAACCAAAGGAATATGAAAACAATCATTTCTTAAATGGAACCGAAATTATTCATATCTTCTGTTAGACAATAACTGATTAGTTTACGGGGATTGCCATTATGATGAAGCGTATTTATAAAGAGATTGGGAAAATCGGTATTAATATTGATAAATATTTCCATCTTTTCCGCCAACCAATCACTTTGCCGATATGCAGATTTCTCACTCTACTCCATATAAAGCCATCATATATAACCACAACAAGGATTCCCATATTAATTGGGTTTGTCGTCCTCTGGGTATACGAACAATATCATATAGCAGTGATACTCCTTGCCATAAATATCTTTCTTGATATTATTGATGGCGATTTAGCAAGGTTTTTAGATGCCGATTCAGAAGTGAGGAAGTTTAAGGATGTAACAGTTGATAATATTATGGTCGTCGCCCTGCCGTTAGCTTTGATCTGGCAGGGAACAGTATCCGGATTCATAGGTGGTTATTATATCTTTATTGTTACTCTATCCTGGTGGTTATCAGTTGTTCGGAGAAATATCGATATACAATCGGACTGGCTTTTCAAGGCTCAGGCATCCAGTTTTTTATTTACTGCAAGATTCTTTATAGTTACTCTTTTGGTGTTTTTGTACGTTCTATTTGAGGTAGATGTTTTTTCTCTAACGCTGATTGTGCTCTCAGTAATTCTCACTCTGAACTCAATTAATAACTATCGCCATATTGTAAAGTCAAAAACAAGGCGGTCAGAAAAGGAATGGAACTCAACTTAGAATCTCTAAGTGACGAACTCCTTTATGCCATAGTGATTTCTGTGATCGTTATCATCGGATTATGGTTTTCCAATATCGTTTACGATTTTGGGGTACCACACTATATCTCTAGAAAAATTGGTCATTTCTCGGGTGGGTTTGCTTTCTTTGCGTCTCCTTTAGTCTTTTCATCAGCCTGGTGGCCAATAATACTCTCCGTATGTTTCGGTATATTGTTACTTGGTGCTCGTTTCGTTAAACCATCAACTTTTAGAGGTGTAGGTGGAAGTGGCAGAGAAAAGGGAGTATTTGCTGAGATCTGGTTTGCCTGGGTAGCGGTACCTGTGCTATGTATATCCTGGCTTTGGTTAAAGCAACCTGCGATTGCAGTATCCTGTTTGCTGTTCATGGCTTGGGGTGATGGTATTACCGGTCTCGCGCGATGGCGTATATATGGTAAGGCAGTAAAAGGATTATGGGGCTCTCTTGTAATGCTTGGTATCTGCTTAGTTATTTCTTGGGCATTTATAGAACCGTTATGGATAGGAATCATAGGCTCTATCGTTGCAGTGGTAACCGAGTGGGCTTTTGGTGATATCGGAATATTCAAGTGGGGAGATGATAACTGGGCTATTCCAATTTTCAGCGTCGCTACTATTCTTGGGCTAATGAAACTTACGGGGAATCTTTAGTTCACATTTCAGACCATTGAAGATCTGCTAGCTGTTGTTCATTCTCACTTGAGTCCTAAGTTTATGTTTCTGTTCTTTTTTCCAAGCGATGATTATGGTGGTCCCCGGTATTGATAATAGTAGACTGCAAAGGCAAACAATAAGAGTTAACCCTAGAGATGCTCCAAAACTTCCTAGATCAATAACCCTAGTAACAAAGTAAAAGACGAACGGTTCCCGATATACCACACACCGTACCTTCGAATATCTGTGTACCCTGACTGTTAACCTTAAGGGATTTTAGATTAACCCTGGCATCAAGGATTTCAGAGGCTTCACCAATAATATCACCATTGACGTAGGAAACATCGTGGGATACCCAACCCTTCATTAAGTGTTTATTAAGAATAATTCCATCATCGGCGGCGGTAAACATAACCTCCCCCTCTACCTCAATAGTCGAGTCAGCGTTTGCCACGCCAACAGGCACGATGATTGTCAGTATCAAGACTAATGCTAGAAATGTAATGTACAGTTTTTTCATTTTTCTCCTTCCTTTTCATTGTTATTTCCATAACCAGTTTTTATTCTGTTTTTCTCTAATCAATCACCTCCCTCGTGTAATATATTGGCGTTACTCTTGGTTTTAGTGTTTACGGATATCAGATCAAGGCCGAGATCAGCTAGTGCAGAAAGCACACCGCGCAATTCTGATTGATCACGTACAGAACCACTTAAAGTGGTACTGCCATCCATCTTGTGGGTAATAGCCAGATCACCAAACATGTTAGACCAGTCCCTGTTGACGTGCCCCATAACCCGGATCTCAACTTCAAGCATTAGATTTACTCCATCCAGGATGTCTATTGATTTCTTATGCCCATGCTAAAGCAAATCCCAATAGATGTGATGTACCTAAAGATATATTACAGAGATACATTTTGAAGTTGGGATAGGTAGACCTAGCGGTGGTACAGTGAAGATAGCAGAAGTATCATGAGAGTGGCATCATGAAGTAATAACCTGACTGAAAAAAGGAATCAATCTTCTAGTTATAGAAGCTGTAACTCTCTGGCTCGAGAGACAGCTTGGATACGGCTTTGAACATTTAGTTTTTCGAGTATATTGTGGATATGATTCTTTGTCGTACCGTGACTAATAACTAATATTTCAGCAATTTGCTGGTTCGAAAGGCCGTCTGCCAGTAATTTCAATACTTCTAACTCGCGTTTACTCAACAATGCTTTATTGGCTTCGGCTGTTTGTTTTTGCCGTTTTTCTGATTCAATAATGGTAAGTAATTTACTGGCGTATTCTGGATAGATATCACGCGAGATAGCCTGCTTTAGTAACGGAATAAGTAGTTTTCCTTCATCAACAAAGGTACGAATGTATCCTTCAGGTTCTGTTATGGTAAAAACATCTACCAAGTATTGCAAAGCTGATTTTGTTGTTTCTGACACAATCGCCTGGTATAACAGTATATTAACGATTTGCGATTGAGTGCTGCCATGAATAACCTCTTTATATAGAACCTCTAACTTCTCTGCCGCTGCGGTCATTTCACCACGAGCAATGAGAAGACGGGCTGGGATATGGTTAAGATAGTAAGGTAATTCGTTGATATCTTCAGCTAATTTGGTGTCCCACTCAAAAGCAAGGTCTAGATTATTCTGTCTAATCGCTAACAGGATATGATTGGCTGCATGTACTGAGCGAATGTTTGGTTTGTCGGATTGATGGGCTATATGGCAAGATTCTTCCATCGCCTTCGTGGCTCCTTCTTCATCACCTTGGGCCAATTTACACCGTGCCAAGTAAGAATATTGACTTGCTATAAGGCCCTGTAATCCAGCCAACTTCCCCAGATCAATTGCACGTTGTATATGAAAGGCTGCATTTTCCAGGTCGTTCCATTCGTAGAAGACCGCACCTAGAACCTGATGTGAAGAAGCAGCGGCTGGTGTTGGTCCGGCGAGTTCAATACATTGATTGAATCGTTCAACTGCTTGACGCAGTTTTCCTGTACGTGTCATATCAGCAGTTGCCAGAAGGCTGAGCGAGTTGACTGCTATATAGTTGTGACCAATCCTCTTACTAAATTCATAGGCTTCCATGAGGAAGGGCTCAGCTTCTTTGAAATCACCTCTTTGCCAGTGAATAGACCCTAGATTTACGTTTAATACTGCGCGTACCTCGCGTCGATCTTTTGGTAAATATGAGAGTGCTTGATTCCCTAATTCTATAGCTACCTCATTATCACTTAGATAAAAGGCTAGAATACTCCGCCAGCAATTGACAAGTCCTTGATATTCGGTATTACCCTTGGCAGCTTGTTCCAGTACGTCTATTGTAGAAGCAGCGCAATCGAATTGACCCGATGCTATTAATGTACTGGCATAAAAACTACAGAATTCTATATCGCTATGTATTACTTCGACCGGTATTAGTTGAAGCCAGTTGAGTAGGGTGACAAACTCTCCACTGAGTCTCTTTTGCTCATTCGCGCCCATGATCAGTCTCTTTGCACTTTCCCAATCCCGGGCAATCAAAGCATGGTATATCGCATCGTTAATATACTCGTTTTTTTCATACCATTGGCTTGCTCTTCTATTCAGTTCGGCAATCTCTGACTCACCTAAGGTGATTTCCAACTGGTGATTAAGCAGATCTCTAAATAGGTGTTCGTAACGATACCACTCTCTCGTTTCGTCAAGGGGATTAATGAACATATTATTGTGCTCGAGTTCGAGTAGTACATCTTGGCTTTCGTTGTGTCCTGTTACCACGTCACATAGGGATGCATTTAATCTTTCCAGCGCTGAAGTCCTTAGCAGAAAATCCTGAATTTTCTCAGTCTGTTGTAGGAGTACTTCTTCAATCAGGTAGTCCATAATATAGCGTTGGCTGCTACTAAACGTGGCTATAAATTCAGGAATATCTTTCTGATGAGGAATGGAAAGTACTGCCATTTTGAGCCCTGTGACCCAGCCTCCAGTACGGTCATTTAAGGTACTGATAATATCAGGAGAAAGTATCAGGTCTTGTAATTCCTCGAGTAAAGTTGCAGCTTCGTCTAAAGAGAAGCGTAAGTCATCAGTCCTTAACTCAAGCATTATGCCCTTACCTCGGTATCGCGTCAGTGGTAATGGTGGATCAGCTCTAGATGCGATTACGAGATGCATTTGTGGTGGGATGTGGTCAAGAATAAAAACCATCCCGTCATGTATTGATTGTTTAGTTATAACGTGATAGTCGTCTAGTACGAGTACCAAATTAAATGAGATATTGGAAAGCTCGTTGATTAATGATGTCAGTACAGTCTCGATTGGGAGAGATTGTGAAGTAGGTGACTGGGGTGAGTGAAGCAAAGCTAAAGGTTCATCACCGATGGTTGGTTGTATCGTTTTCAATGCGGCAATGAAATAGTCCCAGAAACGCACCGGGTCGTTATCTCCTTCGTCCAGGGAAATCCATGTGACACGCGTTTTTGACTCTATTTGACGAAGCCACTCACTTAAAAGAGTTGTCTTACCAAAACCAGCAGGAGCAGAAACCAGAACAAGGTTATTATTGAGACTTGCTTCCAAATACTTAAAAAGGCGTGGGCGTGTCACCAACCGTTGTCTGATTGGTGGAACATTGAGCTTGGTTGTTAATATTGTGGTTTCCACTTCAACAACACAATTAATGGTATCCTTGTCGGATTTACATCGTAATTTTTATTGTATCGCTTGTCAACAACTACGAAACACGTAAAATACATACCTACTAAATGATAAACTTCAGGAAGTCTTCGTGGATATAGTATTTACTTGATATATTGTCGTTTATAAGTAAAAAGGTCACACCGGTTTATATCAAGTTTCTTACACTTTGGTGTATCATCTAATAGCTTATCTGGTATGTTATAATTACTCTGCATTTCAATAAATTGTAGAAGGGAGGGAAATATGAACGTTATCTGGATAACAGCCGATACTCTCAGGCGTGATTATATGGGAGCATACGGTAACAAGACTATTCACACGCCTTCACTCGATGCGCTGGCAGCCAAGTCAGTGCGTTTTGATAATCACTACGCAGCATCATTTCCTACCATGCCGGCTCGTGCCGACTTCCTGACCGGCCGCTGGACGATGTCATTCATGAAGTGGTCGCCACTTCCCAAAGAAGAGATCGTTCTCGGTGAACTCCTTTCAAACAAGGGTATCCATACTGCGGCGGTCGTCGATACTCCTTTCTACGTGCGTAATGCCATGGGTTACGACCGCGGTTTTCGTACCTTTACCGAAATCCCCGGGCAGCTCCATCATCCGGTGATCCCCGGCTCGCCTCTCGACGCCGGACTAACGAGAGAAACAATGAACGATCGCGAGCCGTCTATGCCATGGCACTTTGAGAGTGACTGTTTCGCGCCCCGAACGTTCATCGAATCTATGCGGTGGCTGAGTTACCATTACAAGGAAGACTTTTTCCTCTATGTAGATACATGGGATCCGCATGAACCGTGGGACGCCCCGGCTTATTACACGGAGCGATACATGCCCGAATACGATGGCGAAGTGATATACCCCATTTATGGTTTCTGGCACGATGACCCGGGATACTCGGAAGAGAAGGTCAGGAAAATAATCGCTACCTACTGCGGCGAAGTAACGATGGTTGACACCTGGGTCGGGTATTTCCTGAGGCAGGTAGAGAATATGGGGTTGATGGAAAACACCGCYATCATTTTTWCSACCGACCAYGGTTTCTACTTTGGCGARCATGGCGGCATGATYGGCAAATCCGTCGTTGCCACYGATCCGAAYCAGGACAAYGACGAGCCGACTAACAAYACTWYKTCCACRGGAGTATGGGCACGCTCACCGCTTTACCAGGAATTGCTGGCTAATCCGCTCCTAATCTACTTGCCCGATACGCCGCCGGCTACGTACAGCGGTTTGACTTCAGCGGTTGACCTGATGCCGACTGTCCTGGATATCATGGGAGTCGATATACCTTCTGTGGTGGAAGGCAGGTCCCTGTTACCGATGGTACAGGACCAGACCCTGCCCGGACGGGAATATGTAATCGGGGCACTCCCGTTCGTAAATGCCGGTGAAACGATGAGAACGGTCGACGATGTGGAACGCAGGTCCGAATGGGCTTCCGGAGCAACAATCACCACTGACGAATGGGAAATGCTCTATGATGTTGAACCGGGTTTCTCGGAATTATACAACCTGAAATCCGATCCGAAACAAGAGAAGAACGTGATAAATGAACGCTCTGAAGTCGCAAGAGAGATTCATTCACTTTTCGTCGATTTCATGAAAGATACAAAGATGGCTGAATATCTCGTTAAACCTCGCTCTATTCTAAGGCTTTAATATAAATGAACCACAATTGAGCAGCAGGTATGTAGGAATAAAGTCATCCGATAATCAGCCGTGCACTTGCTTTACTTTTTTCAAGATTGTTCAACACCAGTTAAGTAACAATACGATGGCTCACGCAACTGATAAGAAACGTTCCTTTTTCACAGTTTCTCCAGTTTACTCATGCATTCGTCTTTTGGTATATTGAGTCACCAGATAACATGAATAGAGGTTTATGATAATGAACAGTATTAAGTTGCCCCAGTACATCTGGCATAACCAGAGAGAGGTAGAATTCACCTTACCGGATAACTGGCAGGTTACCGTGCATAATATTGCTGGTTTCGACAAACCGGCAATGAGACCGGATGAAATCAAAGCCGCCATTGCTTCCCCTGTCGGTACATTACCGTTAAGGGAAATGGCAAGAGATAGAAAAGAAGTAGTTATCCTTTTCGATGACATGACCCGCGGCACTCGCCCTTATGAAATTATTCCCTTCATCATGGAGGAAATTGCCGACGCAGGAATCACTGATGACAGGATACGCTTCATCGCTGCCGTAGGCAATCATCAGGCAATGGATCGTAATGACATGGTGAAGAAGCTAGGTGAGGATATCGTTGCCCGTTATTCTGTCTTCAATCATTGCCCTTTTCTCCATACCGATTATGTCGGGACATCCAGTTTTGGAACGAAGGCATTCATTAACAGCGAAGTTATGCGTTGTGACCTTAAGATAGCTATCGGCTCGGTATTTCCCCATGTCATGTATGGCTTTGGTGGCGGTGGAAAGATAATAGTTCCCGGCGTCGCCTCCTATGATACCGTAAAGGCTCATCACCAGGAAATTCATCAGGTCTGGCAAAGGGAACAGAGAGAGAAAGGTATACAACCCAAGGGAACCATAGAAGGAAACCTTCCAAACGCTGATGCCCGGGAAATTTCGGCGATGGTTGGTGTTGATATGCTGATCAACTGTCTTCCCAATGGTCTTGGGGAGACGGCAGCAATCTTTGCCGGCGCTCTTGAACCTTCTTATCAGGCGGCAGTTCAAGAAGCCGTGAACCACTATCTAGCCGAAAATACCGGAGACAACGATATCGTGATAGCAAACGCTTTTATTAAAGCCAGTGAATACGGAATGGCTGGAGCGTCGATCCAGGCAATAAATCCACAGGGCGGCAGCATTGTCTTTATAACAAACTCACCTGCTGGGCAGGTGGTACACTACCTTTTTGACAGGCTTGGTAAACCGGTTCAAGGGGAAGGTTCACATGGACCGGGAATTGCTCCGCATATTAAGAACTATATCATTTATACGGAATACCCTGAAGCTAAAATGATAGAGCGTTTTGCTGGAAATGATAAAGTCCTAATGACCAGCAACTGGAGCGAGGTAATTGAAAGATTAAAGAAATCACACGGTGCAGGGACTAAAGTAGCCGTATATCCCAATGCAGATATCCAGTATTTTAATTAGGTGTACAGTACCTGCAACTGAATACGGATGAAAAAATCCTTCTATAGACATATCGTTCGAAAAGAAAAACTGTGCATAGTAATTTGTTTAAATAGCCTTCCTTTTTTGAAATCTTTAAATACTGATAAAGACATGAAAGAAAGAGAGAGTATATATGGAAAATAGAGAACTCATCGATATGTACCGTACCATGCTGACTATCCGCCTTTTCGAGGAACGGGTTTCCAGGGAGTTTAGTGACGGTAATATCAGCGGATACGTCCACACGTATATCGGAGAAGAGGCTGTTGCCACCGGCGTCTGCGCCAATCTAAATCTGACTGATAGCATCGTCAGCCATCACCGGGGGCATGGTCATTGTATTGCCAAGGGAGCCGATATAAATAAAATGATGGCTGAAATATACGGCAAGAAGACGGGCTATTGCAAGGGAAAGGGTGGTTCAATGCATATAGCCGATTTCAGCATAGGCATGTTTGGAGCTAACGGGATTGTCGGCGCCGGTCTCCCCATTGCTATCGGAGTTGCTATGGCAGCTCAGTTGGAGGGGAAGAATCGCGTAGCGGTAGTCTTTTTCGGCGATGGAGGATGTCACGAAGGCACGTTTCATGAAACTATGAATCTGGCATCGGTTTGGAAGCTACCCCTTATCTTTGTTTGCGAAAATAATCTATACGCTGCTTTTACAAAATCAAGTACCACTATGGCCATTGATGAAATCTACAAAAGAGCATCTGCCTATTCAATGCCAGGGATTGCCATTGACGGTAACGATGTAATTACGGTTTACCAGGCGTCAAAAGAACTGATAGATCGAGCGCGGGATGGTAAAGGCCCCGCCTTTCTCGAGTGCCGTACTTACCGCTGGCATGGTCACTTCGAATCGCCAATGCCAGAGACTCGCCCACTTGAAGAAGTTGAAGAATGGAAGAAGAAAGATCCTGTGAAGTCAGCCGAAGAGAAATTGCTTTCCGGAGAAATTGTAACCGAGGAGCAACTCAGGGAAATTAACAGCCAGACTATAATCCAGATCGATGAAGCCGTAAGATATGCTGTAGATAGTCCCTTTCCCGCCCCCGAGGACTCACTGGAGGACGTATATTCAAATTAGACTACAGTACAATCATATTGGAGGAAGAACGGAATGAGAGAAATAACTTACCGACAGGCAGCGCAGGAAGCACTGATGGAAGAATTCCGCAGGAATAAAAATACTGTACATTTGTCGGCTGGTAGTCCTGCCGATATGGGTAAGGAATTTGGTGAAGCCAGAATCAGGTCTGCTTCACTTTCAGAATCTGCTATTGTAGGTGCAGCAATCGGATTGGCTGGCTCCGGCTTCAGAACGGTGGTAAATATCGGGATGGCTACTTTCGGCTTTGTGGCGATGGACCAGTTCGTGAATCAAGCAGCCAAAATTACCTATATGTTCGGCGGACAGGCTAAATTCCCAATCCTTTACCGGATGAGCAACGGGTTGGGTAATTCGGCAGCAGCCCAACATTCGATTAATCCCTATTCCATGTTTATGAACGTCCCAGGTTTAAAAATTATCTTGCCCTCAACTCCTTATGATGTTAAAGGGCTGTTAAAAACAGCCCTCAGAGACAATAATCCGGTGATATCCTTCGAACATATGGGTCTTGGTAGCGTGAAGGGCGATGTACCCGAGGAGGATTACACCATTCCCTTTGGTAAGGCTGATATCAAGCAAAAGGGTACTGATGTGACTGTGATTGCTCTGTCGAAGATGGTGCGTGATGCCCTCATTGTTGCAGAAGAGCTGGCACAGGAGGGAATTTCTGTTGAGGTGATTGACCCGAGGACGCTGGTACCCTTGGATACGAAAGCAATCAAGAATTCAGTAGCCAGAACAGGTCGACTGATAGTAGTAGATGAAGCTTGCCAGACCTGTGGGGTATCTGGAGAAATTCTTTCACGGATTCTTGAAGATGATTCAATCTTCAGGCGGCTGAAAGCACCGGCAAAACGGATTTGTGGTCTCGATGTACCGGTACCATTCAGCCCGCCCATGGAGCAATACGTCGTTCCAAACAAGGAGAAAATCACCGCTGCTATCAAGCAAGTGATAGGCTAAGCCACCTTCAGTTCGAACTGGATGACCGGCTCAACAGATAATTTCTAAGCAAATTTTACAACATCAGTCATAAGGTAAAATTTCAAGAACTAGCTATTATGTAGGTAATCCCCCGGCGGTTCAATCAAAAAATGAAATGAGAGAACCTCCCTAGTTGGGAGGTTCTCGAACACACAATTTATCCTACGTTAGCGAACGGCTACGCCTTCAGTATATCTTTCCTTCTCAGCGCTCTTTCCAATGACGGCTGCATCTTCATTTCCCGGAATTCGTCTGCTTGAAGTCTTAGCCAATTAGTGAATATTGAGAAACATTTTGATATCTCGAAATCCGCAGAAACCATTATAAAAATATGAGACTGACCAGATTCTG
>DUFA01000128.1 GCA_011191975.1 Dehalococcoidia bacterium | reverse complement strand
CCAGCAGGTATCATTATCGCCAGTGTTAAGACTATTACCAGAAATGTAATATATAGTTTTTTCAATTTTCTTCTCCTTTTTTCTTTTTTGTCCATACCAGTGATCTATTCTATTGTGCTTTACTCATGTAGCTTTCCTCCTTTCACGTTATTTTTTTACCTAATCCCAACATATCAGATATAAATTTACGTTCAACAAGCTCGGTGGTAGCAATCATCCAGCAGTGCAGTTAGCGTATCTGCTGGATATACTTGAAAATTAAGTAGAATTGGTTTATATTTAGTTCACTTGCACATATCCATCTTCATATATGACACGACTCGATCGATAAGGAAGCCCTGGAAATGGCAAAACGGACTGGAGCGTTAACAACTTTCGGTCGTGATTTGGATTTTTTGCTTAAACAGGCAGGGATATCCTCACTCCGTGAATACGCTGATACCTGCGGAGTAAATTACAAGTATCTTTCCCAACTTCGTACGAACTCGGAGCGTCGTCCAGGTGGGCTTTACGTGGATATTCTCAAACCTTTTACACGCCTTGAGATACTGGACATTGCCGAAAGCCACCGGCTTTCCTCAAGACACCGTGGCAAGCATTTGTCTTTTACAGAATGCCATGAATTATTTCCGGAACTATCTGATCAGGAAATCCTGGAATCAGTCAAACAAGCCGGTGAAATAATGGATAAGGTTGGTACACTCCAGGTATCTGAAACAGGAGAACCAGCTTCTCCTGATACCGGTCAAGTTTCTGTGAGACGTGATTTAGTGTACCAAAACACTTTTGTTGGTCGTCAGGCTGAACTATCCGCACTAATGGATACCTTCGATACTGCTGTAGCCGGGCAGGGCAGTCTGGTTATGATCCCAGGAGAACCTGGAATCGGAAAGACAGCCATCTGCGAACAACTGTCGACCTATGTTACCTCCAGAGGAGGTAACACTCTGTGGGGACATTGCTATGAAGAAGGATCCTTATCATTGCCCTATCTTGCATTCATGGAAGCTATAAGGTCACATGTCCTTGATAGAGACGCTGACGAATTAATGAAGGAACTTGGTTCGGGAGCTTCTGATGTAGCTCGAATCGTTTTAGAGATAAGAGAAAAACTGAATATTGAACCTAGAGAAGCTCAAAATCCGGAAGAAGACCGATATCGTCTATTGCAGTCTGTTTCCTCATTCTTAATGAATGCTGCTACTGTGAAACCGATGTGTGTAATTCTTGAAGATTTACACGATGCCGATAAGGGTACTCTTGAAATGCTTTCCTATGCATCAAGAAATCTCCAGAATACAAGGGTAATGATAGTCGGTACTTATCGTGATGTCGAGGTGGACAGGAGTCACCCTCTGTCTGCAGCATTGGCTGAGTTAAGACGTATATCATCGTTTAAACGTATATTGTTACGCGGACTAACTATCGATGAAATAAGACGAATGCTTGCGAGAATCACTCAAGAAGATATTTCCGTAGGATTGGCAGAAATTGTACATAGACAGACTGAAGGTAATCCTCTCTTTACCCAGGAAGTGATACGTTACCTCATTGAAGAGGACTTTCTTATCCAGAAGGAAGGTCGGTGGCGTCCTGCTGAGGATACCACCCTGGAGATGAGTATACCGGAAGGATTGAGAGACGTAATCGGGAAACGACTAACATTATTAAGTGATGAGTGTGATCAATTGCTTTCGACTGCTGCTGTTATCGGGAGAGAATTTCGCCTTGAATTACTTCAGAAAGTCGCCGGAATCTCTGACGATGAATTAATAAACGGTCTTGAGGAAGCCAGGAAGGCGGCAGTGGTGGAAGAGTATTCAGGACTGGGGGCAGCGGTGACCTACCGCTTTGCCCACGCCTTCTTCCGCCAGACACTTTATGAGGAGATGATTGCACCCCGGCGTATTCGACTTCATCAGCGGGTGGCGAGTGCACTTGAAGAAATATATGCCAGCCGCGTTACAGAACATGCTGCCGAATTGGCTGAACATTACTCGCATTCATCCGACGTAGTTGACCTGGAGAAAGCCGTGAGTTACGGAGAGATGGCAGCAAGAAGAGCATCTGACGTTTACGCCTACGGGGAAGCGGTACGACTACTGGAACAGGCTATCAAGGTTCAGGAAATCCTTGACCCGGACGATAAAGCAAAGAAATGTGAGTTGCTGTTCAATCTACTTGAAGCTGTTTTCCGAACCGGTGATGTAAATCGTGTTATTGATACTATAGCTCCAGCAACATATTCACTTGCAGAAGAACTGAAAGATGAAGCAAGAGCCGTCAGCGTATGCGTGTGGACTCTATTATCTGTTTTTGCGAGAGATGGCAATAATTATCATCCTCAAATTCTAGAATGGGGAACCCTGGCAGATAAATATGCTAAACCTGATACTCCTGAACGTGTCTACGCTGATGTATTTATAGCTATTTCAAAGTTGAATTCATCCGATCTACTTACCCGGCAGGAAGGGCATAAACTCATTTCAAGAGCCGTTGATATAGCTAAGAAAATTAACGATAACAATGCACTTTGGTATGCTGCAGGAAGTTTTCTATCTAGTAGTGCAGCGCCACAATATCCCAGTGAAATCATACAACTGGCAGAGGAAATATGGTCAAGCCCTCGTACTGGATTAATGCAGAATATTCTTTTATCAGCCTTTTTCTTTTTGGGTAATGTTTTCCTTACCATGGGGCAACGGGAAAAAGCAGAGGAAGTCTGGAGTGAATTAAATGAAATTGCCGAACGCACAGAGAATATAATTTGGGAAATAGCATCAACTGGGTTAAAACTCAGTTTACTCTGTATCGACGGTCGTTTTGAAGAGACATTAAATGGTGTTGATCAGTTACAGGCACTAGGCGAAGAAACCGGGTTAGCTGCGTTAGCATATACGAACTATGCATACCCAATGTATAGAACTCACTATTATCTAGGTAGTCTGCCTGTAAACTTCGAAAGTGTTATMGMAASTGTWMKAKCAASWGGRSSWTYARGWANGGYTNNAGKYAKTCATATTCTCGCCAATATGCTSGCWCATMRMGGRGATRCTGATGAAGTGAAGGAAATGCTTGMCTTTRGTGTGGTGAATCGTCCATATATTGGSAMMGATGWAGATATGACKAATATRTGGAYCGACGCTWTGAACYTGGAAACAGCGTTACTRGTWGGACATACGCAATCTGCAGAACTTCTTTTAAATAGATTTAGAGGTACAGGCGTTTGTWCAACCGGATATGCATCACCCATGTGYATTTYCCGACTTATGGGAGAAGCGKCGGTYCTTCTTGAAAGATACGACGAAGCTAAAGAACACTACAAAGARGCAATCAGAGTCTGYAMCGARATGAGATTCCGYCCTGATTTAGCRTTATCRCGAMTTGRWTTAGCYGAGYTRYTMYTWGACCAWTATCCSGAWGAAAWAGCCGAAGCCMTYGAACAYCTSGAMTTYGCCATCRARGAATTYCGYGAGATGAAGATGCAGCCWTCRCTGGAGAGARCATTAAGACGGAAAGGTATACTGAAGGCATAAAAATGTCCGCTTAAGGCTGTCCGAAAACGAAAATACGTCATCCTGAGTTCCCGGCGGAGTCGGGACGAAGGATCTCATTCGATATAGAAAGGAGATTCTTCGGTCGTCTGCCTGTGGCGAACTCCCTTAAAAAGACAGGGTGTTATTACTTGACTACCCGAAATTGGCAGGAATACAATCAGGTACAAATCTGGAGGGAGAGAACATGGATAACATTTTTAACATTGAACCGCTGTCTATGGACAAGACAGGACTGAAGAAGGATGCGCTGAAGGGTGATGTGGCGGTAGTAACGGGCGGAGCCAGCAATATCGGACTGGGAACCGCCAGAAGTCTGGCATGGCTCGGGGTAAAAGTCGTAATAGTCGACGTTAATCCTGAGACAGGTTATGCTGCCGAGGAATTGATAAACGAGGAGAATGGACCTGATTCAGCATTATTTGTTACCACTGATGTTTCAGATGAAACCAGCATGAGAAACATGGCCGAAAAAGCTTTCAAGAAATTCGGCAAGGCGGATATTCTTATCAATAATGCCATGGACATGTCCCTGGGAGGTCAGATATTAACGTCCCGGATCTACCAGCTGGACAGGCAGTACGCAATCGCAGCACGCGGAACGATGATAGGGATTCAACTGTTCGTACCAGGCATGGTGAGGAGACACCATGGTGTCGTAACCTATTCATCCACCGCTTTCCGTTATCCTGTTGGACCCAGTAATTATTGCGCAGCGAAAGCCGCCGCTACCTCAATTATGATGTCGTTGGCGAATGAGTTAGGACCGGCGGAAGAAACCGGAGTCGCTGTATTCTGTTTTATACCGGCAGGTGTTAGCAGCCCAAGATTGGCGCCTGTAAAAGTACAGCCTTCGATATGGGAACCTGAGAGACGTGAAGGAGGAGGTGCCTTTTTCGGTCGTGGAATGCCCGGCTATGAAGGAATGATTCCGCCTCAGGACTGCGGCGCGGCTCTTTCATATTCAATAACACGAGCAAAAGAACTTCACGGCTCTGGCATAATACTTCAGCAGGCACTAAGGCAGATGGACTGGCCTTATCCTAACCCTGAAACGGTGCCAACCTCCGATCTCGAACGAATCAGTGAACACGGCCTTTCGATGATATTCTCCATCATGGGGCAAGGTTTCCCGGAACCGAAAGTGCCGCTTACCTCAATTAACAGGTCGGATCAGGTACCGGATCCATTTGAATAATATTCAGCAAATGCGTAAAAGAGTATTGACGTAATTGCGTAACTGCGTTATAATACCGGCAGAGGTAGTAACCGATGCCGGTTATTTGTATCGTCAACCAGAAAGGCGGAGTTGGTAAAACCACCACAGCGGCAGCACTTGCCGAGGGACTTGCAGAATATAAAAAACATGTTCTCCTCATAGACTGGGATCCTCAGGCAAGTCTGACCATTACGATGGGATTTTCTCCTGAAGACCTGGAAACGACAGGATACAGCGTTCTTAACGGTATCATCCGGGAAAACACGCATATTACTATTCATGATGTAATGCTCCACACCAGGAATCCTAATATCGACCTGGTACCGGCGAATATAGAATTGTCACAGGCTCAGCTTGATCTGGTAAATGCTTTCACCAGGGAATCGATATTAAAGGAAATGATAAAGCCAGTACGTAATGAGTATGACTACATCCTTATCGATTGCCTTCCCAGCCTGGCTTTACTGACCATTAATGCCCTGACTGCTGCCGACAGCGTGATTATACCGGTGCAGGCCGATTTTTTAGCGATGAAGGGACTGGCGTTATTGTTAGATACCGTTATCAAAGTGAAGGAGAAGCTGAACCCGCGGCTGGAAATATCCGGTATATTGTTTACCATGACCAATCTGCGGACTTTACATAGCAAGGAAGTCATTGATGTTACAAAAAAAGCTTTCGGTGATCGAATAAGAGTGTTCGATACTCTTATCCCGACTACGGTCCGCTTCAAGGAAGCCCCGGCTGCCGGTGAATCCATACTCAGCTACGATTCCGGTTCGGCAGGAGCTGAAGCATATCGATTACTCACTAGAGAGGTGATGAATGAAAAGGGCTAGAGTTACCGAAGAAAATGCATATGGAAGAGCACTGGATAGATTGACCGGTAATGATAATAAGACTGTAACTCCTGCGCCGCCACCCATACAGGCAATACCGGATCTGCCTTCCACCACGATTAAGCTTTCGGTATTTCTTAACAGGCAGGAAGATGAATATCTGGAGAATCTCTCGTCTACTGCCAAATTCAGCGGGGGAAAGAAGATAAGCAAAACTCGGCTGGTGGAAAATATGGTTAAAGCGTTCAGCGCTACCGAACTCGATGTACGTGGTGTAACAAGTGATGAAGAACTCTTAACAAGACTCAAAGCGCAATTGCGCAAGTGAGCATATGAGTGAATTTCGGATTTTAACCTTTTTTCATCTTCATTACTTATCGATCATTCTATCGAATTACTTCCCGGCATCTTTCCATCACACCTGTTACGTTAGAGTAAATATCTCTAAAAATGTAAGTATCATTACTTCCTGTACAGGAACATCGATATCCGGTCCGATACCAGAGGAAGTAGAGAGTCTTTTCAGTATGTATGAGGGACTATCGAGTGTTTATCCTTGTCCGGTTCCATAAATAGGCATACCGAGCTTTCGGAGACATAAAAATCCATTTTAACTGTAATACGGCTGATCTAATAATCTCGTTCATTTTGGATAAGCCTTTCTTATAATATTTGTTCAATTCTTACTTGTTATAACGTAAAACCTGGTCAGTGGTTAGTGAAATTTCTAATATACATTATTTTCCGACCCGCTAGGCATGATTGGTTACTTAAAAAAGAAAATATCGATAACTGGATCCTTCTTGTCTTTGAAGAACGGATTTGGTTTTTTGAACACTGTTTTTAGTCTGAGTACTGTGGCCTGATTTACACGTCGTTTTTACACCTGAAGACGACGGAATCAGTTCTGGAAATATACAGAAATCCTTGTCTGTTCAAGGATGTGATCTTTAATCGCGGCTAATACTGCGCTTTTTGTAGCGCTATACGGTGAAAGAACGATGATAGTATCAACTGCGTAAAGAGTGAAACGATATTCGTGCCTCTGTCCAAAAGAAAGGCAGGGTCCGCCATACCCCTGTTTGCCAAAGTTATTGATTCCCTGGATACTACCATCTGGTAGTTCAGCTGCTATCGGCATGTTTTCCGCTATAAATCTGATATCTGACGGGACGTTATAAACAACCCAGTGAGTAAACGTTGCCTGCGGTGCATCAGGATCGTCCATTATGAGTACAAATGACTTGGTTTCGAAAGGAGCTCCCCACCATGAGAGTCCCGGTGAAATATCTTCGCCACCGCAGGTATATAACTCAGGTAAATCACCTTTATCTGTAAACACCGGACTTGAGAGTGTAAGATCCCCGGCTTCCTCGAAATAAGCTATAACAGACATATCACCATCGATATGAAAAGAGGTAGTGATTTCTGAGGACGATATATCCCCGCCCCAGTGATGGAATTCGTACCTGTCTGCCGGCATAGCAGTCAGGATTACTTTCGCGTGTACGTTATATTTATCAGTGGAAGGAGTAATTAATCCACCATTTGATGGTACAACGGATGTAGTGAGAGTGTACTGTTTGGGTTGAACTGTTCCCTGAGCTACTTCGAAATTAACAGTGATTTCCTTATCTTCATTCATGGTTACGACGACTGAATTTGATATGCCTGATACATCGCCACTCCACACTTTAACAGCGTAACCGGGCTGAGGTGTGGCTATCAGATTAACAACAGTTCCTTCCTTGAATTTTCCTTCGGAGGGCGTTACCGAACCTGCATAAGACGGTTCAGCTTTAACGGTGAGTGTGTAATAGACCGGTTCGGGTTCAGGCTCTACTGGAGGTTCCTTTTCTTCCGGTTCTTTGATTTTAAAATGAGCGGTGACGTTTTTATCGGCATTCATAACAACTGTCTGCTCAGTAGACGAACCTGAAGCGTCACCACTCCAGCGATCAAATATATATCCTTCTTTAGGGGTAGCGGTAACTCGAATGTTACTGCCTTCATTGTATGTTCCACCGGGTGAGACTGTTCCTGAATCAGCTGGTTCTACTGATGTTGTGAGTTCATACTGAATAGGTGAACAGGAACTGGCTGTTATCAACATTGTCATTAGCGTAATAACTAGTATCAGTCTCTGAATGACTTTCATCATCATATCCTTTCGAACCAGAATTCATTAGCTAAGTGGAGTAATTTTAGAAACTTGTTGGTAAGTTGTCAATTGCATTTAGAATATTTTACATGATACTAACGTATATATCACACAGGTATTACCATCTTGATTCGTTTATGATATATTATTATCCGGAACATGTTAGCGAAAGTTATAAGCTGTGCTATCGTTGGTCTTTAGAGGATGTTGCTACACCGAGTGAAGAATGTACAACTGATGGACCTGAAGGATATGAAGACCTGACTCTTAAGTTTAAGGCGCAGGAAATAGTAGCGGCCTTTGGTGAGGTAGAATATGGGGATGTGCTAGGATTACAGTTTTGGGGTAACTTAAAGGCTGAATTTGATGGTACTCCGATAATTGGTGAGGATGTGGTTGTAATTATTAAGAAGTAGATCGTTTTATTATGATTTACAGTATAAGAAGAAGCCTCCGAAAAGGCTTCTTCTTTTATTTAACATTTATTTAACATTGTCAGAACTTGGACATACTACAAACATACCATTTAGCCTCAGAATTACAAAAGGAATTACTAAGACTCTTCATTACCTTGGGTTGATTAAATCCCTAGGTTTTAATACTGCGGCTTGTGAAAGGCATTTTTAAACGATATTAAGATTCCTTTATTGAACAACCGCAATATCACGACCAAAAGGTGGTTAGAAGTTAATTTTACTTTTTATACTTATTGCTCGATAAATATTACCTGTTCGTAGACCAGGAATATTCAAAAAGCTATAGCATTCCAAAATGACGATGTAATATTATCCCTGCATGGAAATCTTACTGACTAATAATGTACCAATATTTGTTGGAGTAGCAAGTGCTTTAATAATTGTGAGTGGGCTCATTCTTTCGACAATATTAGTGAAACACCTGTGGCAAGGTTTGATGCCGTATTCATTATTGTTTTCCATATTGTTGGGAGGTATAGTTATTGCAAGTCAATTAGGTATTTTTGAACCACGCTTTGTTGTCGATAGTGCTCTAGCATCAGCTTTAATATTGTTACAGTTAATTTTAAGTGTGTTATACCCTCTAGATATCACCAAAAAATTTGAAAGTGAACCGGGCGCAGTTTTTTATAGATAAGCTTTATCAGTGATGCAGAATTTAACCAGATCAAAAGGGGAGAGACGATCAATCTCTCCCCTCTCGGTATTGGACTCTGCAGTTATTAAGTAGCACAGAGGTTGATACCGTAACACGGTAACGTCAGAACGTGGACGTACTACAAACATACCGTTTCCCTTCAGAATAATGATTAGAATCTATAAATAAATGCTCAGGTTCAAAAAAGCGACGAGACAACGAAACTGGTTGCAAGTAGTTAGTTATGTCAAATTTTATCAAATATCTCATCTTTAAACATACAGAATCGCATTAAATAACAGATATATCATCCTTTCCTTGATGGAGTTGATCTTGGACAACTACCAAATAAATTGATATATCACACAGGTATTACCATCTTGTTTCGTTTATGATATATTATTACCCGGAATATGTTAGCGAAAGTTATAAGCTGTGCTATCGTTGGACTTGAAGGAGCCATTGTCGAGGTAGAAACGGATATTTCACCCGGACTGCCGTCATTTACAGTCGTTGGTTTACCTGATACCGCCGTACAGGAGGCCAGGGAGAGAGTACGGGCAGCAATACGGAATTCAGGTTGCACATTCCCCATGCGACGTATTGTGGTGAACCTTGCTCCGGCTGATCTGAAAAAAGCCGGCCCAGCCTATGATCTGCCGATAGCGCTGGGAATACTTCTGAGTTCTGAACAGGTGTTTGCCAATGTTTCTAAAACGCTTATCCTGGGGGAACTGTCACTCGATGGCAGCCTTCGTCACACAAATGGTGTATTACCGATGGTGGCAATTGGCGTGGAACAGGGATATTCGACGGTTATTGTTCCTGATGTAGATGCGAGAGAAGCGTCACTTGTAAAGGATGCCAGGATAATCGCGATAAACTCACTCCCACAACTTATCAGCTGCCTGCGGGGTGAAATAGAGGAACCGGTATATCAGGCTGAAGAAGTTGAAGAATACGAGTTACCAATATCTACTGAAACCGACCTTGCCTATATTAAAGGACAGGAACATGTCAAACGTGCTCTGGAGGTAGCTGCTGCAGGAACTCATAACACGGTGATGATGGGACCTCCCGGCAGTGGAAAGACGCTGCTGGCTCGTACTCTTCCATCCATATTCCCGCCAATGACCAGTGAAGAATCACTGGAAGTGACCAAGATATACAGCGTTAGTGGATTGCTTCCATCTGATACACCTCTTATCAGACAGCGACCATTCCGATCTCCGCATCACACGATCTCGAATGCGGGACTTGTCGGCGGAGGACATTTGCCGAGACCGGGCGAGATAAGTTTGAGTCATCGAGGAGTGCTTTTCCTTGATGAACTGCCGGAGTTCGGTCATACTTTACTTGAGACACTGCGTCAGCCGCTTGAGGATAAGATAGTCACTATCAGCCGAGCTCAGGGAACCGTCAGTTTTCCGGCTAATTTTATGCTGGTTGGAGCGATGAATCCCTGCCCATGCGGGTATTTCGGCGATCCTCTGAGACAGTGTACCTGTCCTCCAAGCGTAGTATCACGATACCAGAGACGTATCAGCGGACCTTTCATTGACCGAGTTGATATATTTGTCGAAGTACCGCATATCGAGTATGAAAAGCTATCCGATGACAGACTTGGTGAGGAATCGTCAAAGGTGCAGGAAAGGGTGATTGCCGCCAGTGAGATTCAACGACGGCGCTTTAGCGGAACACTACTTGTATCGAATTCAGAAATGACACCCGCTGAGGTGAGAGAATTCTGCAAGGTGGAGGATGCTGCCCAGAGCCTGCTGAAGTCAGCGATGAAGCAGCTTTATTTGTCTGCTCGTGCCTTCCATCGGATACTGAAACTTGCCCGGACTATTGCTGATCTTGAAAATGCTGATATAATTAAGGCTCATCATGTTGCTGAGGCAATACAGTACCGACCAAGAATCCAGTTGTAGTATACTGTTCTTCTATGACTGATGACGAAAAGTATTATCTGAGATATGACGACCGGTATCGACGCATGCACGCTGAGGGATTCGAGAAGTGGATCTCCAGTCCCGAGGACAATTCTGGCGTCCTGAAAAGCATCGATAAATTCCTTGAGTATGCAGGTTGCGAACCTTCGGGAACGAAAATAATCGAGTTTGGCTGCGGAGAGGGATTCGTTGCCGAACACCTCCTTTCACACGGATATGATTACCTCGGCCTTGATATTTCCGAATCCGCTATCGAAAAAGCGCGTGAACATATCGGCTCTAAAGAAAAGAATTCTTTCATACTGGCAGATATCCTGAACGACCTGGATCGGATACCGGATGCTTCTTACGATATGATATTCGATAACCAGTGCTTTCATATGCTGGTAACGGATGCACACCGCAGGAACTATCTAAAAGACGTAAGACGAATATTAAAAAAAGACGGGAAAGCATTTTTCCGGGAATGTGTACAGGAAGAAGAGTTTACTCAATCGATTTCGAATTTCCGGGACTGGCTGGATAAAACCGGCAATGAATATGACACGCTTCACGATTATCCTGCCTACAAGGACGGCAAACGGTATACGGTTAAAGCACCCAGAATTCCGGCAAGGTTCAATAGTGAATCGGGATACCGCAGAGAACTTGAAGAATCCGGTTTGAGAGTTGAATATTTTGAGTCGGATGGCTGGGTGTGCATAATGTACGTAAGTGTTCAGCGTGAGTGACTTATGACTGAGGGAATTGAGATTGTTTTTGGTTTCCGTTTTAGTTGGATTGACGGTGAAACTCACGATGACAAAGGGAAGTAGGAGTGAATTCATCAGGAAAATGCGATGAAAAATTTCGATCTTGAAAGCAACAGGGAGATGTGGAATGAATGGGCAGAACTGCACGTGAATTCCGAGTTTTACAATGTTGAAAGCTTTAAAAAAGGCAGGTCCTCGTTATACCCCATAGCAGTGGAGGAAGTTGGTGATGTCGGCGGGAAGTCTCTGCTGCACCTGATGTGTCACTTCGGTAAGGATACATTATCGTGGGCAAGACGGGGTGCGAAAGTGACGGGAATTGATTTTTCGGATAAGGCGATAAATATCGCCCGGTCTCTGGCGAAGGGGTTAGAACTGGACGCGGAATTCATATGCAGCAACCTTTATGATCTTCCGATGAACCTTGACAGACAGTTCGATATTGTATTTACCTCCGCCGGTGTTTTGTGCTGGCTGCCGGATCTCGAGGAATGGGGTCGCGTAATTGCGCAATTCCTCAAAAGCGGAGGTTTTTTCTATATCCTCGAAGGACATCCTTTTCTCAACATGCTGCTTGACGAAGATCCTGACGCTTCAAAACCGGAGATTTTACGGTCGTATTTTTACACACCTGAGCCGGAAGTATATCAGTCTGCTGCTTCCTACGCCGGAGTGAAAACGAGCAAGACGCATACAGGGAAAGAATGGACTCACAGCTTGGGAGATATCGTCAACACGCTGATTTCCGCTGGACTCCGGATAGAGTTCCTACGTGAATATCCATATATTTTTTTCAAAGCGATGCCTTACATGGAGCAGGATAGCGATGGATCATGGAGAATTCCCGGAGATAAGATTCCGCTGATATTCACGCTAAAAGCGACAAAACCTTAGGAAGCCTCTGAATAAGTTCCCTCTCCCCACCGTGGGAGAGGGTCAGGGTGAGGGGGGTAGGTATTTACCAATACGTTTCACCCTCTCCTAACCTCTCCCGTCAAGGGAGAGGAATCTCCTGGGCCAATATTCGGTGATGTTAATCAGAGGATTCTTAGTTAATAAATGGATTCTCAGGTTCATGCAGGTGGTCGCGGCGGTATATCTCGTTTTTGCATCAGTTCGATAACGACTCCGCCAACTTTTCGGGCATCCATGTAGGCATAAATTCCGCTGGCATGATACATTGCGGGGACACCTCTGGCTTCAAGTTCAGCAACTTCTTCATCAAGGTTGTCAACCATATAGGCGATGTGATTGGCGCCTTCACCGTGTTCATCCATATAGGTCTTGTTGAAGTTGTCGCCTTCGACCGGTTCGGTGAGTTCCAGGGTAAGAGGTCCAAGGTTAAGCATTTTTATTTTTATCTTCCAGGGCGGTGCGTCGTCTTTGCCGTAGGTTTTCAGTCCGCCGATTTTTTCGCTGTCCAGAATACGACCTGGATTATTATCGGTCGTTCCGCCGAGGGAGGTGTAAAATTTTATGGCTTCATCCATGTTTTTTACAGAAAGTCCGACATGTCTTAGTGTCCAGTTTTCAGTACCCATCGAATATACTCCTTCCGGGTGATTATTCAGGATTCAGTGTATGATAAACAGTGATAAAATTCAAAGTCGCCGGTTAATTGTTTCTGGAGTCCTTGAGGAAGGTGAAGCCGATAATGGCAATGACAGCCATTCCCGACCAGAAGACAAACGGGATACGAGGATCGATATCGGCAAAGCTGTTGCCTACCGGTGGTGAAACTATCTCTCCAACTCGTGATATAGTATGAATCAGGCCTATTGCTGTTCCCGCATACCTTGTGCCGATCTCCTTTGTCTCCAGCAGCATTGTCATCTGTAATGCCATAAAACCATCGCGAACGATATCCGCTACAACCATCGCAACCCACACATTGTCGCCACTGCCAAGAGCGAGAATACCGACACCGACGGCGGTCATGAGCGTGGTTACGAACAACATTTTTTTACGAGAACCGAGTTTGTCGGAAAGCAGGACGATAGGAACGGTAAACAGGGTACTCAGACCATGGAACGTCGCCATCGCGCCGTCGGCAGTAGCGGCATTCCAGCCCATATCACGCAGGTAAATAGGCAGGTAGCCGAGCATCCCCTGGACGCAACCTATCTGCCACATCACGACAGATCCCAGGATCCAGATACGCTTTATTTTTATAACTCGAAGTAGAGTTTCTTTAAATGGCAGAGAAGCTTCATTCTCCGCACCACTATCTCCATGCCGGGGATCATTCCTGGCGAAATACCAGAGAATGCTGATGACAATAGATGCTACTCCATAGGCGATAAGGACATTGCGCCAGCCGCCGAGAAGAGGTGAAAGAACGGTAGCGCTGATCATAGAACTCAGCAGAAAACCGAGTCCCATACTCATTGAGAGTACTCCATTCGCTAAGCCTAGGTGTTTTCCAGAGAACCAGATCGTGGAAGCCCGGATAAGGGCTGGTGAGGTGATTATCTGGAGAAGACCGAATAGGAACATGGTTGCCGAGAGAGTAAAGAAGCTGTCAGACATCCCCCGCAGGATTCCAGAAAGACCGGTCAGGAAACATCCTACTATGAGTACCCTCCTTGTACCGAACCGGTCGCTAAGGAATCCACCTAAAAGGATAACAAACATACCGGAGAAAGGAATCATCCCCCAGATAATCCCGACCTGAACTAGATCGAGTCCAAGGTCAGTAGATATCTCTTTGAAAAGGACAGGCATGCACATCTGGGGCATGGCAACGAATACGCAGCCGGTGAGGGCTATCATTGCAAGCATATTCCATCTGCTTTTCAGAGAAGTATTTTCATCGATGGCTGCAGTCATCGGGATATCAGATCCTTTATATATAAGAATGGGGCAGGTTTTCATCCCGGCCCCATTTTTTAGGTATCAGAGAATAAAGTCATTATTAGTAACGGTTGTATTATTCTTTTTCAGTCTCTTTAGATGATTCTTTATCTTCCGGTTCGGCTTCCGTTGAGGTTTCTTCTTCAGTCTGTCCTCTGGCGCTTTCCTGTTCTGCTGAGGTTTCTTCTTGTGTTGATTCTCCAGGTACCTCCTGTTCGACCTGTTGAGAGCGATCACGCAGCCAGCGGTTTATCTCATCAAGGGCAGGCGGAGCTACACTGAACACCTCGATATCTTTAGGGAATTGAACACGATGGTTTTCCCTGATAAAGAGAATCGCAGCGTTATCTTGGTCGAGAGTTTCGTTTATCCGATTAGCGATATGTTCATATCTCCTTCTTGAAGCTTCCGCATATAACTCTGAGATCGTTTTAGCCACCTTATTGCTTATAAATCCCATCATAAAGTGGCGTTCCCAGTCCATAGTTTCCTCGGTTAGTTCCGCATCTTCGATAACCTCGAGTTTCGCTCCTGACTGGCACCTTTCTTTTGTAATTTTACAGCTCAGGGGGCTGAGTTTCTCCATAATTTCAAGTCCTTTGTCGCCAGCTATCGTTACCGATTCATGATAGACAAGATCGACAGTGCCCATCTTGGACTCAAGGTTCCTGATATGTGCCTGTACCTGCGTCCAGTATAATTCGTATTTCTCAGTATAGTCGGAAGGGGCACCTTCGTACGTGTAGATAAGAGGGACAAGATACAGCTTCCTCTTGCCTTCATATTGCTTCGCTTCAGGTTTTTCAACCTTACCCAGTTCATCAGTCATAATTAACCTCTGCTGAAAACTTTTCTTATATCCGGATGGAGCTTGTCGCCCAGTTCTGCTACAGATTCATATCGCAGTTTATCCAGTTCGGCTTGTTTCTGTTCGAATTCACTATTTGTATATAATTTTTCCGGATGTACGTAAATATCATCTACTACCCTAATAGCAGCTGGTATTTGTAATCCGGTTGGTGAATCTTTCCAGTCTTCCAGTCCACCCCTGAACAGGGAGTCGAGTATACCCATGGTGTGTTCCAGCCTGATGTCACGGTAGTGTTCTTCTTCACCGACACCACCTGTATTCAGAAGGTAGAAATTCATGTCAGGCAGGCCTTTTACAATATCGTAGAATATATTGGCATGTTCAGTCGGGTCACCGGCGATAAACGGATCATAAAAAAATTCTCTCCTTATTAAACCAGCTTTTGTCGGATCACCCGCCGACGATTCCATTGCCTGTCCAAGTACCATCAGGGCGACTGCCTGTTCACAGGTTAGCTTTGATATAGCCGGGATTAGCGGTCCCCTTGTGATAATTACGAAATTATCGACTTTTGGTATGTCTATATATGGACTGGCGTGCATAAAATCCTTTCTCATTACCACAGCCCTGCCGTTTGATGTCCTGCGGAAATTATAGAAGTCAAAATCGCCGTTTTCATCAACGTACACATTCTCGTGGACTGTTTCAGGTTTCAGAAGACCGTAAAGAATCTCGGTTTGTTCGCCGGCATTCACTCCTTCAGTTTTAACAAAAATACCTCCGGCCTCGAAACCGTGGAACGAACCATCGGGCATAAGCGTTCCGCCGTCGTCCTGTATCAACCATGATTTTTCACTCCCCTTCTTGGCAAGGATCCTGCTGGTAGTGGTGGTCTTTCCATTCGCGCTTAATGCAACCAAAAGAGTTCGTACGGTACGATAGTCACCGTGTACTGATTGGAGGTAATCCTCGCGGCAGCCGGCGTGAAGAAATATGCCCCCTTTCCTGGTCTTTGCAGCCCAGTCTTCTGCTGCGAAAACACCCTTCTTGTACTCACCTATATAATTACCATTCCTGATGATTTTTACATACCGACCATCAGGAAGCATTGCTAGCCGGATAGTGATATCCTTTTGTGGCAACGGTTTCGATGCGTTACTTTCGAAGGAATCATCAGCGAAGAATACTATCCGATAATCGGGTTCTACCTCCTTGATAATCGGCCAGAAAAGATTACCTCCACCATAAGCGACATGGGCGAACCGCTCCGGAACGATAAGGCGGATAACCGGTCCTGTTTCGATGTTGCCGACTATCCTGTCTGTACAAATCAGCTTTTCTTTTGCCAGTGCTTCCTCGCATTGTTTCAGGAGTTTTTCCTCATCTTCACCAAAGGGAGTATCTACGCTGTTCTTGGTGAACATGGCTGATCTGGATGTCGGTTCGCTTTCAGCGACATAATTCCCGTATATGGTTTTCTTTACACCCGGTTCTTTTTCAACCAGAGCACGCATTTCATCGACAGGAGGATTTTCTGTAATGCGTCCTTCTTCTATAGCTTTTTTCCTGATTCTATCGAAGGTTGATATAAATTTGGTGAGATCGAATTCAGGCATATACCTCTCCATTTAGCCCGATATTATTAGTCTTTTCTCTTCAAGGAATGAGACGTTTTATTATAACATTTTTACGCACAAGTGTTATAATCCGAGTTGAAACAGGGGTAATATCAATGATACGAAAGTGTAATCAGGATGATAAAGAACGAATATATTTCATCATAAACGAAGCCGCTAAGAAATACGAAAATGTAATACCAGAAGATCGATATCACCAACCTTACATGCCAATGGAAGAATTAGATGCTGAAATGAAAAGGATGGAATTCACCGGTTGGGAAGAGAACTCTGAACTTGTAGGAGTGATGGGCCTTGAGCCGGTGGAAAACACGACTCTTATCCGTCACGCTTATGTGTTGCCGGAATCTCAGGGCAAAGGCATAGGAAGTAGATTATTGGAATACCTGAAGAAAACGGTTAAAACCTCCGAACTCCTAGTGGGCACCTGGGCTGATTCTTACTGGGCGATCAGCTTTTATGAGAAACACGGTTTTTTATTGAGAGATGATAAAGATGATTTATTAAAAACGTACTGGGATTTACCAGCACGACAGATTGAGACTTCAGTTGTACTTTCTTTAAACATTGAGGAGGAATAGTGATAGAGGAACAGCTTTTACAGGAAGAATCATCCCGGGGAATTATCAGAAAGATAAACGAATTCATACGGTCAAGCCCTCTGAATAGAATGCCTCGTAATGAAGATCTAAGGATGTTCAGCAAACCCTTAATTAAGTTTGCTGATGGAGATGATCCTTTTTTCAACGAACTCAAATCCATAATTTCACACGAGCATCTAACTCCAAGAGAAACTCTGGGATTGACTTATCAGAAGAATCCTGATGAACTGCCGGACAAAATTTCCATAATAAACTGGATATTGCCGATAATAGAAACTACCCGCAGATCCAACCGTAAAGAAACTGCTGGCCCCAGCCGTTTCTGGTCACATACCCGCTGGTTCGGAGAAAAGTTCAATAATGCTCTCAGGGAGTATGTAACTGACATACTTACAGAAATGGGGTATATGGCAGTTGCGCCAGCACTCCAACCTTATTTCAAAATGAACTCCAATGAAAAAGGCCTTTATACTAACTGGTCAGAACGTCATATCGCTTTCGCGGCTGGGCAGGGTACATTTGGGCTTTCGGACGGATTTATCTCAGCCAAAGGAATAGCTCATCGTTGCGGAAGCGTGGTAACCGATATGCCATTGCCGGTAAGTCCGAGGACTGCAAAGGGGCCATATGACAACTGTCTTTTTTCTTTTGATGGAAGCTGTAAGATCTGTGCTGCACGATGCCCGGCTGGTGCAATAACAGCGAAGGGGCACGATAAGAAGAAATGCAGCGATTATTTGCATAGTCTTGGCTATTCGCCCAGAGAATTCGAAAAAGGATATGATCTGGATACAAGTATCGCAGGCTGCGGTCTCTGCCAAACCAAAACACCCTGCGAGTACAGAATTCCTCTCAAGATACAGAGAAGCAGGAAGGAGAAGTAAGTCGTAATTACTTCCTCCAATCTGCTACGGGACTTGGACTAGAGTTCAGCTTCCAGGAGGGTAGTGGTATCCTGGACGCCTTGGACGCCGCGAATCTCACCGACGACAATCTTCGTCAGTTCGAACAAGGTTTTTGCCTCGGCTACGGCTATGGCGTCCCACTGGCCGAAAACAAGGGTTACATCCACGACTCCCTGAGTAGCTCTAATCTGGGAAAGTGCCTCACCTTCAAGTCCCGGTACCAGTTTTATCAATAAGTATCCTTTTGTCATTGTACGGTATTATATTCCTTAAGTTTTTCACTGGCAAGACCTGAGGTTACATTTCTTTTTCTATCTTTCCCCATATTCCGTCTTTATAGAGTTCTTGTGCAGTGACCTGATTTATCTGGTTGGTAAGATTACTTTTACTCCTTGTGTAGATCCTGATGTAGTTGCCGGTGTATCCGGACCAGATACCACGTGATTGAGTTTCCCACAGGACGTCCATAGTCCTGCCGATAAATCTTCGCCTGAATGATTCAGCGCATTCTCTACTTAATATACCCAGATTTCGGTTACGCAGCGTCTTAACACTATCTGGTACCTGCTTTGGCATCATTGCTGCGGCTGTTTCCGGCCTGCGGGAATAAGGGAAAACATGTATCTTTGCAAATCCCAATTCTTTGCACATTTCAAAACTTGCCTGATATTCTTCGTCTGTCTCACCAGGAAACCCGGTGATGATGTCTGTAGTAATCGCAACGTCGGGTAAACGTGATCGTATCAATGAAACAACTTTCCGGAAAATGAAGGTATCATACCTCCTGTTCATTCTACTGAGTACGGAGTCATTGCCACTTTGAAGAGATATGTGGAAATGAGAACAGACACGGGAATCATTCCAGAGATCGAGAAGACCAGCAGTAATTTCATCCGGCTGTAGAGAAGAGAGTCTCAGCCTTTGTATGTCGGATTCAGTAAGAATCCGATCCAGTAGTTCTGTCAGTTTTACTCCGTTACCGTCATAAGCACCAATCTCAGTTCCGGTGAGGACGATTTCCTTTACACCACAGGAAACGCTATTCTTTATCTGATTTATCACATCATCCGGAGGCAGGCTTTTTTCCTCTCCTCTGACGAACGGTACAATGCAGTATGAACAGAAATTACTGCAACCGTCCTGTATCCTGATAAATGAACGGATCCTGGATCCTGATATTTCTTTCTCAAATCCGGGTAGTTCTGATTGTCTTGGTTTGGTAAGGAAACCTTGCCTTTCCAGAATATAAGGTAGGTTCATCTTATCATCATTGCCTACTGTTAAGGTTACTCCTTCTATCCGAGCGAGGATTTCAGGCACCCGTTGAGCGTAACATCCGGTGGCTACAAGTATCGCACTCGGATTTCGACGACGAGTCCTGTTCAAGAGTTGGCGGGACTTGGCGTCAGCAGTGTGTGTAACGGTACAGGTATTTAGTATATATATATCGGCGTTGTCTGTAGAACTAACGATGGTATGGCCTTCTTCTCTGAACCTGTGAGTAAGAAGTTCAATTTCAGCCTGGTTGAGTTTACATCCCAAGGTATCTAGTGCTATTTTCATGATGCCAAACCGTCAATATAGTTCTCATACGAACCGAAAATCTTTTACCGGTCAGATTGACTAGTTCACCTAAAATCCATTATACTAAGCCAGATTTTGCACTCGCAAATCAGGAGGATAATTTGGCAGAGAACTCATATAACAGAGTAGTAATAACCGGGATTGGTTGCTTTTCACCTCTCGGTCATGATATCGATACCACCTGGCAAAACCTTATCGACGGTAAATCAGGCATTGCGGAGATAACCCTTTTCGATGCCAGCGACCTTGAAACCAGGATCGCGGCAGAGGTGAAAGATTTCGATGTCAATAATTATATCGACCGCAAGGTTTCCCGGCGGATGGACCGTTTTTCCCAGATGTCGGTCGCTGCCAGTATGCAGGCGGTAGAGAAGTCGGGGATGGAGATAAATTCGGGTAATGAAGACCAGATAGGCATCATAATCGGCAGTGGTATCGGCGGTTTGACGACCCTGTATAATCAAACGAAAGTGCTTGTCGAGCAAGGGCCAAGCAGAGTCAGCCCGTTCCTTGTTCCGATGATGATTTCAGATATGGCTGCCGCCCAGGTGTCGATCACTCTTGGAATCAAAGGCGTTAACCTGTGTACAACCTCTGCCTGTTCTAGTAGTTCCGATGCTATAGGCGTGGCATACGAATTGCTGAAACGAGGTGATGCTCAGGCGGCTATCTCTGGCGGAAGTGAAGCAATTATCAATCCTCTTGGATTAGCATCGTTTAGTGCGTTGAAGGCTTTGTCAACGAGAAATGATTCTCCGCAGGAAGCGTCACGTCCTTTCGATGCGAATCGTGACGGTTTCGTTATTGGTGAAGGTGCCTGCGCCCTCATTCTTGAAACCTTGGATCATGCTCAGAAACGGGGCGCAGATATTCTCGCTGAAATAATTGCTTATGGCGCGAGCGGTGATGCTTTTCATATTACTGCTCCAGATGAGAATGGGGACGGGGCTGTCAGGGCAATGCGCCAGGCATTAAACAAAGCCGGAATCGACCCGAAAGATATCGATTATATAAATGCCCACGGTACGTCTACTCCATTGAATGATAAAGTTGAGACCATGGCTGTAAAGAAAGTATTCGGGGAAGAAGCCTTTAAGATACCGATGAGTTCAACTAAATCCATGACAGGTCATCTCATAGGAGCTGCCGGAGCTATGGAAGCCGCGATATGTACCATGGTCATTCGGAACGGGATAATACCTCCAACAATCAATCTTCAAACCCCTGACGAGGAATGTGATCTTGATTATGTGCCGAATACTTCGCGGAAAGCGGATGTTAAGACAACTCTATCCAATTCGTTTGGCTTCGGCGGTCACAATTCGGTGTTGATATTGCGAAAATACAGTGAGGGTTAGGCTTGAGCCATAGCCGGTGGAATCTGCTGCCATCTATTCCTGAGGAAAATACCGGTGGTACCGGTATACCCTTATTGATAAAGCAGTTGCTTTATAATCGTGGTATCACAGAATCTTCTGAGATTGAGACTTTCCTTGCGGCTGATGATCGACTTCGTGGTGATCCCAATAATCTGCCAGGTATGCATGAAGCGATCGCCCGACTTTACAGGGCTCTTCTTTCCAGAGAAAAAATCGCGATTTATGGCGATTTCGATGCAGACGGCATAACCGCGACAGCCCTGCTTGTACAGGGATTATCGATGCTGGACTGCGAAGCCATTCCATATATTCCCGACCGTATAAACGAAGGGTACGGTCTGAAGGCAACAGCCCTGGAAACCTTACAGAGACAGGGAGTCAGCCTGGTGGTGACTGTCGATTGCGGGATTACTGCCGCATCCGAAATCAAGAAAGCCGGCAAACTGGGGCTTGATATCATTGTTACCGATCATCATGTTCCACCTGATGACATTCCTTCGGCTGCAGCGGTTATCAATCCGAAACTTCCTGGATCGATATATCCTACGCCGGAACTCGCTGGTGTTGGTGTTGCCATGAAGCTGCTTGAGGCGTTATTTTCAGGTCTTGGTAAAGTGGGAAAACTGGAAGAGGTTATCGATCTTGTGGCTCTTGGTACGGTTGCTGACATGGTACCTCTACTTGGAGAGAATCGATATCTTGTGAAACAGGGACTCCGGATATTGAAGAATTCTCCTCGTCTAGGTATACAGGAGATTATAAATCAGACAGGTCTGGATGCTTCTAACATAAACAGCACGAACATTTCATGGACAATTGCCCCAAGGTTGAATGCAGCCGGAAGAGTGGGAGATGCCATGAACAGCTACAGGTTGCTGATGACGGATTCGGTGGAAGAAGCCCGGCAACTCGCTGAATGGCTAGAGCAGAAGAACATGGAACGTCAGAAGTTAACAACCCGGGCTCTCGAGAAAGCCAGGGAGCAGGTGATAATGCAGATGAAACAGCCGCTGCTAATAGCCAGTGATCCCAGTTATCCGGCAGGAATTATAGGATTGGTAGCTGGCCGACTTGCAGAAGAATTCTATAAACCGGTAATTGTGATTAGAACCGGTGACAGGTACTGTGGAGGTAGTTCCCGCAGTATTCCGGAATTCAATATGATAGAAGCTCTGAACAAATGCAGTCATCTACTAACTCGTTTCGGCGGACACTCGGGAGCGGCTGGTTTGAGTCTTTATACCAGCAACCTTCCCCGGTTGAAACAAACTCTCCTGGAGATCGCGGCTGAGGAACTTGAAGGAGTAGACCTGCGTCCCAAGATAGATATAGATGCAGAGGCGACACTTCCGAATCTTGGTGGTGATACCTATTCGACAATCCAGAGAATGGCACCATTCGGTCAGGGTAATCCAGTGCCGACATTCATGAGCAGGAGAGTAGAGGTAGTGTCGTCGAGTACAATGGGGAGTGATAATTCTCACCTGAGAATGAAAGTAAAACAGGGATCGATGCTTTTTGATGCAGTCGGTTTCGGACTGGGCAGCTATATCAACGAGCTGTCAACCTCTATCGATATCGTATATAACCTAGAATTGGATCACTGGAACGGACAATCCAAACTCAGGCTCAATGTCCTTGATTTCGAATCGGTTTCACCGTAAACCTAAATAATATAGTGTGAAAGCATCGGGGAGGTATATCTATGAGTAATCCGAATGGTCCTTATCCCGGAAGGCAAATTTTTCTCGGCAGGACACGACAGGGGAATCCGTGTTTTGCCTATCTTGTTACGGGCAGGAGCCCACAGAGTCGGGAAAGGAGAGCAACGAAAACCGACCATGGTATTATTATGGGACCTATTGGACAGGAACCTTATGACTGGCTCAGGCATTATACTGCTGTTATGACCGACGATAATACCGGCCTTGCAGTAGTTACCAATGGCATTCAGACCGAAGCCGTGTTTGAAATGTACCGCCTGCTTTATCATACTGATGCCGTACCTGACTCCGAATTTTTGACCGGTATCATGACCGGGGCTCAGTACGAACCTGACAGTCTTCATACTCCGAGGATAGCCGGTGTAGTAACATTTCTACCTGGAGAAACTGAACCGGTCTATATAATGAGTATTATTACCGACAATCCGCCGGCGAACACGTGGATTATCACGCCGGAGAAAGCAACCCTTACAGGTGTATCTACCTACAATGGAAACATTGAAAACCCCCTAGCATTTGACGTATCTAAAAATCTGCCAGTAATAACGAATGAATATGATACTAACGCCGAGATTGCCGAATATATATACGGTATATCTGTTGCTACGAGCCAAGACGACGATATAAGAGTATGCGCAATCAGTGGGGTCCTTTCGGACAACAAGAAGACCTGGGAATTATCAATGATCAACAGGCACGGAAATCAATAATTATTTATTGACCGGTTCGACGTTCCCGGATAATTCCATATGCAAGGAGGGCGAATGGGCCACCGAAAAGAGCAGCCAGTCGCCAGAACACGGGACTGATTTTCTGGTAGGTTGAGTCCACTGATACTACCACGAAACATCCTACCCATATGATAACAGCCAGTATTCCAAGATCAGTCATTTTTCACCTCGTTTTCACCGGTTTCTGATTCTTTGTCAGAGTCATTACCAGGTCTTGCATAGTTATCGTTCGAAGTCCGTATTTCAGTATCGACGGTTTCTCCAAGTAATTCCTCTTCCGGTTTTCCCCACCGGGTTTT
>DUFA01000127.1 GCA_011191975.1 Dehalococcoidia bacterium | reverse complement strand
GTTAAGACGTGTCTCATCCTTTGGCAGAGTCCTGTTACGAGGATTGAACATCGATGAAGTCAGACGTATGCTGGAAAGTCTCACTCAGGAGAATATTCCTGTTGGTTTAGCGGAAGCAGTACATCGACAGACAGAAGGCAATCCCCTGTTTGTTCAGGAAGTAGTCAGATATCTTACAGAGGAGAAATTACTTACTCGCGAGAGTGGCAGACTTCAAACATCAGGCGATACAGCCTTGGAAATGAGCATTCCCGAAGGTTTAAGGGATGTCATCGGTAAAAGACTGTCTAACCTGAGCAATGAATGCAACGAACTCCTTTCATTTGCTTCAGTGATAGGTCGTGAATTTCCCCTCGATACCCTGAAAGCTGTTGCTGATATGAATGATGCTAATTTCGTTAATGCTCTCAAGGAAGCTGTCCAGTTATCGATACTTGAGGAACGGTCACAGTTAGGTGAAATCCGTTACAGATTCACTCATGCTTTCTTCCGCCAGACACTGTATGAGGAACTTATCGCTCCGCAACGTTTGTATATACACCAGCAGGTAGCCCGTTCAATGGAAAAACTCTATGAAAAACGACTGGAGGAACATGCATCTGAACTGGCAGAGCATTTCTCCCATTCGACTGATCACGCTGATCTTGAAAAAGCAGTTAGCTATGGAGAAATGGCAGCAAAAAGAGCGATGGGTGTTTATGCCTACAGCGAAGCGGCACGGTTACTTGACCAGACAATTAAAGTGCAGAAGATACTTGATCCGGATGATAAAGAGAAGCTGTGTGACCTCATTCTGGATCTTTGCGATACTCTATTTCCTATACCGGATACAAAACGTATTATTGAAGTTGAAGCACCGGCAGCCTTTGCTCTTGCCGAGGAGCTAAACGATAGTTCGAGAGCAGTAAGAGGCTGCAAGTTGGCGGTGGAAGCGGTGTTTGTAGACCGATTTGACCTTGGTCGTGACATACAAAAAGTTTGGATTGACAGAGCGGAACGATATGCCTTACCGGATACTCCAGAGAAAGCCTGGGCGGATGCTACGCTTGGTAGTTGGATGTTTAACAGAGGAGATATGCACTCAGGAGAAAAACTAATACGTAGTGCCCTTGACCTAGCCCGTCGGCTGGATGACCAGTACACAATACAGCATGTTTTATCTGTTGCTATTGTAATGTGGGTTGCCCCGCAATACACCTTAGAGAGAGAGCAACTCGGTGAAGAATTATGGGCAAGCGTGCAGCGTAGTGGATTGAGAGGAGTAGTACCCGCAGCATTTGGGCAATTATTTGATGCGTATTTAGTGGCGGGGAAAAAGCAACAAGCGGAGAAATACCTTGACGATCTTCGTATAATCGCCGAAAAAACTAAAATGTTTAATGTAGTGCAATTTACATCATTGATAGAATCTGATTTAAAAATCATAGATGGGCAACTTGAAGAAGCTGTTAAGATGAGTAAAGAAGTACGGGCACGAAGTGAGCAAGCCAGTGTCACACTTTTTAGTGGATCTGGTGCTAGAGTACATATATATTTGGGCAGACCTGTTGAAATTCCTGAATCAATGCTGCGTAGTTTTGAAGGGAGAGTTAGTAATTGCCTGATACTTGCACATCAAGGCCAGATTGAAGAAACCTCTAAAATCATAGATAGATATGTAATTAAGCGCACTAATTTTGGGACGGATGAAGACCTTTTCCCCACTTTTGCGGATACAGTTTTTCTAGAGGTAAGTATTCTTATCGGTCATTCCCAAGCTGCCGAAATGATATATAACCGCTTAAACGGAACGGACGTACGTACAGGAGGTGCACGTGCTTTACCCTGTATAGCACGTCTGCTGGGCGGAGCAGCAGCCCTACTTGAAAGGTACGATGATGCCAGAGAACACTACAAAGAAGCAATCAAGGTGTGTACCGAGATGAGATTTAGACCTGAAATGGCACTCACCCGACTCGAACTTGCTGAGCTTCTTCTTGACCATTATCCCGATGAAAAAGCCGAAGCCCTCGAACACCTTGACTTCGCCATCAATGAATTCCGTGAGATGAAGATGCAACCGTCGCTTGAGAGGGCTCTAAGGCGGAAGGATATACTGAAGGCGTAGCAATATGGTCTGGTACTTACTAAGTGTAAATGTCATTCCCGCGAAGGCGGGAATCCATATTGTTTTCGGATTTATAGATAATTACGGGATGTCTCCAAATCCATTATTGAGAAATCCACTGGATTCCGTATCAAAGCCTGTCCCAAACTTGGTTTGGGATACGGAATGACAGGATAAGTCTTAGGGTAAAAAAAGAGGGGCGTTTCATTCATCAGCCCCTCTCTTCTTTGATATTGAAAGCCGTATTTTCTAGGCGCGTAAAGTAGCCCCAAGCTCTTTCTCGAATTTCTTCAGTATCTGTTCCTGTACCTTATTCACTTCTTTATCGGTGAGTGTGTGGTCGGGCGACTGGTAAGTAAGTCTGTAGGCAAGTGATTTCTTGCCCGGCGGCACCTGCTCTCCAGAGTAAACATCGAAGATATCTACCGCCACAACCAGCGAAAATCCCCTGATTATCTCGACTATCTGCGTATGAATCACGCCGGATCCGACGATAAGTGCCATATCCCTGACAACCGACGGGAACCTGGGTAATGCCGTGAACTTCCTGTCAATAAGGGTATGCTCAAGCAATGCAGGCAGGTCTACCTCAAACAGGTAGGCAGGTTCATCAATATCGAATTTCTCAAGGACAGACGGGTGGACCTCTCCGATAATCCCGATTTCCTTTCCATCTACCATCACCGAAGCCTGCCTGGAAGCATGCAGTCCGGCATCTTTCCCCGGGACATACATAGCTTCAATACCAAGCTTATCCAGGAGAGTTTCGATAACTCCCTTGGCATCGTAGAAATTCGACTGCCGGCCTTCCCCATGCCAGGAATTTTCGGTATCGATCCCGGCAATCAGGCCGCAGAGCATTTCGCGCTCTTCCGGCAGACCGTCCTGATGCGAAATGAATACTTTTCCAGCCTCGAATATTCTGATGCCGCCGTCTTCATATCTCCGGTTCGATTCAAGGGCAGTCAGCAAATTCATTCTTAAACTCGGTCGCATATATTCCTGGTCAGCTGTTATTGGATTCGACACTCTGATAAGCGAAGATTCGTCTGCATAAGGTTCGGTCGAAATCCGGTTAATCATATCCCGGCTTGTCATGGTATAGGTCATCACTTCCTGCAGCCCAAATCCTGCCAGGAGTCGGGTTACCTCCCGCTTCAACTCCACTACCGGCGGCGCGTCATGCGTTGGAATCGGTTCGCTTATCATCGTTGTCGGGATTTTCTCGTAACCGACAACACGCGCTACTTCTTCAATCAGATCTTCCCTGATACTGACGTCGGTACGCCAGTACGGCGCCGTAGCAGTAACTTCACTGGCTGAATCATCTCTCTTTATGTCAAATCCAAGTAGTTCGAGAGAGTTCGCAATTTCATCGAGACTGTACTCTCTCCCGATGCAGCGTTTGACTGCAGCCATGGACAAAGTGATCGGTTCCTGGACAAGTCTTTCCGGGTATATATCCACGATGCCTTTGGCCACTTCTCCGCCGCCCAGTTCGGCAAGAAGCTGGGTGGCCCGTTTCAGGGCACCCAGAGCCAACTCCCGGCTGATACCCCTTTCAAAACGCATACAGGCTTCGCTGGGAATACCAAGATGCCTTCCCGTGTAATGAATACTCCTGGCATTGAAACTGGCCGCTTCGAGAAGTATCGAAGTGGTATTCTCCGTTACTTCGCTATTGGCGCCACCCATGACACCGGCGATAGCTATCGCGCCCATCGGGTCAGAAATAACCAGCATACCTGAGTCGAGCTCTCTCTCATTGTCATCCAGCGTAATAATCGGCTCATAGTCCGAAGCCCGGCGTACGATAATCTTCTTTCCGCGAATCTTCTCGTAATCGAAGGAATGCAGCGGCTGCCCGTACTCGAGCATCACGTAGTTAGTAACGTCCACCAGGTTGTTAATCGGTCTCATCCCGGCGGCTAGCAGTCTCTGCTGAATCCATGGGGGTGATTCGGCAATAGTCACGTTCTTAATCAGCGTCACAGCATAGCGGGGGCACAGGTCTGGCGCGTTTATCTCTATCTTTATCTGGTCTTCGAGAGCATCGCCTGTCTCCTGGTAAACCACGTCCGGGATATGCGTTTTCTGTCCGGTCAGCGCCGCCACTTCCCTGGCAATCCCTATCACCGAAAGGCAGTCAGCCCGGTTCGGAGTGATCTCTATGTCGAAAACGACATCTCCCATGTAGTCCGCCAGCGGAGTCCCAATCGGCGCGTCATCGGGCAAAACCATGATTCCTTCATGCCTGTCCGATATACCGAGTTCCTTCTCGGAACAGACCATACCCGAGGATTCAATTCCGCGGATCTTGGCTGGCCTGAGTACTTCCAGCTTTCCGGTATGCCCGTCGATGAGTTCTGCACCGACATAGGCGAACGGCACCTTATCTCCAACCTGCAGGTTCGGTGCTCCGCAGACGACAGTTGCTTCCTCGCTGCCCAGGTCGAGTGTCGGCAGAGTAAGACGGTCGGCATTCGGATGGGGATCGACAGCCTTAATCTGGCCGACAACCACTTTATCCCAACCGCTGCCTGTTCTTATTATCTCTTCAACCTCGAATCCAGCCATGGTCAGCTTATGGGCTATATCCTCCAGCGGTTCTACTATATCTACATATTCCTTTAACCAGCTAATCGGTACTTTCATTTTTCTCTACTCTTTAATTATTTATCGTTTCAAGTCGATCGACTCTAAAATTGCCTTAAAAATCTCAGATCGGAGGTATAAAACAATCTCATATTGTCTATTCCATATTTCAGCTGCGGAAGGCGTTCCAGTCCCATGCCAAAGGCAAAACTGGTATATTCCTCGGGATCGATACCGCCCATCCGCAGTACATTCGGATGTGTCATCCCTGCTCCGAGTATCTCCAGCCAGCCGGTGTTTTTACAGAAACTGCATCCGTCTCCATGACAAATTCCGCAGTCGATCGCCATCTCCACACCCGGTTCGACGAAGGGGAAGTAATCCACCCTGAACCGCACTTTCCTGTCTTCACCGAAGTAGCGCCGGGCGAACTCGTAGAGCGTGCCCTTAAGATCAGCCATGGTTATTCCCTTATCCACCGCAATACCGTCCATGTTGTGATAAATATTCAGGTGAGTGGCATCTGTCGCTTCATACCTGTATACCCTGGCCGGTTCGATCGTCCGTATGGGGGGTTTCCTTTCCTCAACTACCCGGGCGCTGACCGCAGTTCCGTGAGTTCGCAGTATCATCGGACTTTCGCCCTTTTGATTAACATAGTCGATCCGGTAAGTGGACATTGTATCGCGGGAAGGGTGTTCTTCCGGTATGTTTAAAGCTTCGAAATTATAGTAGTCCCACTCTACGTCCGGGCCCTGTGCGATCTGGAAACCCATTGACTTAAAGATATCGCATACTTCATGTATCGTCTGGGTGATCGGGTGAATCCTGCCTGCCGGTAAAGGTTTTCCGGGCAGCGTAATATCTATTGCCTCGCTGTCTGCCGAAGACAGTCTGGATTGCTTTATTTCCTGCTCTTTTTCTTCCAGGCTTTTTTCCAGACTGGTCTTTACCTTGTTCGCGGCTGCACCTGCGATCCTTCTTTCTTCAGGGGGAAGACTCGCCAGACCCCGGAGTATAGCGGTTAGTTCGCCTTTCCTGCCGAGATAACGGATTCGCCAGGCTTCAAGTTTTTCTTCAGCGCTTATGGTTTTGAGTTCGTCAAGCGCTTGCTGTTTCAGTTGTTCCGGATTCTCTGCCATCTGTCTATTTCCTTATAGTTTAGTTTCGTATTACTAAAAAACCCTCCACTAGGGAGGGCATATCTGTGTCATGCACAATAATCTTTCAATGATTACACTACAATACTACCTTCCCACGCGCGCTCAGCGCCCGGTAAACATAAAGTTAAAGTTAAACCGAAAGTAAGTATTGTAAATCATTTTCATATTCAGCTTCCGGCAAAAGTGTATCATACCGTCTGAGTTATTGTCAACTAAGACAGCTGAAAGGAGAATGATTGCCCTGAAGAAAGAAGGTAATATGGTATTATTAACGTAATGCTTAAGAATATCCTGTTCGACCTTGATGGCACGATTACTGACTCACGCGAAGGCGTTATCGGCTGTTTTCAACACACTCTGAAAGAACTGACCGGCTCTTACTCAGAAGAATCCACAATAATGAACCTGATCGGAACACCAATTCGCACAATTTTCAACAAGCTGCTGCAAACAGATAACGAACAACTCATCACCAAAGCTATTTCAATTTACCGTGATAAATATGCGGAGATTGGTATTACAGGAAATACGATATATCCGGGAATTGCTGAACTGCTGTTCTCTCTGCACGGCAAGCCTTACTTTATCTATATAGTGACCATGAAGAACACACAGGATTCCGAAAAGGTTGTCCGGTATATCGGCTTTGATCATCTGATACAGAAAATATACGGACCGAGTCTTGAAGGATATCCTGATAGTAAAGCCGATCTCATCAGATCAGCACTTTCTCAAAATAAACTCCTCGAGAATGAGACAGTGATGATAGGGGACAGGAAAGAAGATATTCTCGCTGGGAAAGCCAATGGAATAAAGACGGTCGGTGTCACCTGGGGATTCGGAAGCAGAGAAGAAATTACGGAATCTTTACCCGACTATCTATGTCATTCTCCTGAAGAAATTCTTCTGGCAATTGAAACTTTTTCGGACTAACCGCGTAACCGCATAAAATTATCCCCCCTGGAATCCAGAGGGGATAAAAGTAATTTTACGTTTTAGACAACGATTTTTGTCTTAACCTTCTATCTGGCTTTTAGCCGTTGTAGCCAGCTGGGCGAACGCTTCCGGCTCTCTGACTGCTATATCAGCAAGCATCTTACGATTTATCTCGATTCCCGATTTCTTAAGGCCTTCCATAAAACGTCCGTAGGTAAGTCCGTTAATCCGACTGGCGGCATTTATTCTGGTAATCCAGAGGCGTCGCATATCTCCTTTGCGCTCGCGGCGGTGTGCGTAAGCGTAACTCAAAGAATGAAGCATTGCTTCATGAGCTCGCCGGTAAAGCTTATGGCGGGACGCTCTCTGCCCTTTGGTAAGGGCGAGTACTTTCTTATGTCGGTGATGTCCTGTAAAACCTCTTTTAACTCGTGGCAAGGTTCGTTCTCCTCTTATTTCCCTGCATAGGGTATCAGTCTGCTTATTCTTTTTCTGTCAACGGGGTGCAGTTCAATTTTCTCATCAAAAAGTCGCTTGACACGCTTCGCTTTCGTCATGCGCAGGTGACTTTTCGGTCCTTTAACACGCATAATTTTACCGGTGCCGGTAACGTGGAAGCGGCTTTTAGCCCCTTTATGTGTTTTCATCTTTGGCATCGATCTTCAGTTAACCTCTTCCTTTACTTTTTCAGTTTTTACTTTCTGTGCCGCTCCCGGGGCCATTACAACATGCATTCTTCTACCTTCCATGAGAGGTTGTCCCTCGACAGCAGCTATATCTTTCAGAGATTCTGCCATTCTCTGAAGTAATTTCCATGCTATTTCAGGATGAGTTACTTCACGGCCCCTGAATAATATAGTGATTTTTACCTTATCGCCACCGTTAATCAACTTCCGGGCAAGCCTCGCCTTGGCTTCAAAATCATGGTCACCAATCTTAGGCCGCAATCTGACTTCCCTGACCGAGACAATCTTCTGTCCCTTTTTGGCTTCTTTCTCTTTTTTCGCCTGCTCGTATTTATATTTTCCGTAATCAAGCAGTCGACATACCGGCGGAACGGCAGTAGCCGCAACCTCAACCAAGTCAAGACCGCGATTTCTCGCCATGTCTCTTGCTTGATCCAGGGGCATTATCCCAAGCTGTTCGCCTTTCTCCCCAACGAGGCGTACCTCTGAAGCCCTAATTTCTCTGTTAACGCGTAGCTTCTTTGCTATGTTTAGATCATCCTCCTGTCAACAAAACAGTATTTCGAGATAGAACTATATCACATTTAAGGCTAATAATCAAATTTCAGGCTCACATTCAACAGATATTGTCTCACTTAAGACTGGTCGATTTAGTCTCGATAGCTTTCTTGACTGATGAATAAAAATTCTCGAATGATTGTGTGGTCTGTTCTCCGGTTCGAAGTCTAACAGAAACAGTAGCTGACTCTACCTCCTTATCACCGATGATGAGCATATATGGAATTTTCTCCAATTGCGCCTGCCTTATTTTCTGGTTCATTCGCTCCGAACGGTCATCAACTTCTACGCGGATATCCTGTATTCGAAGTTCCTTCTCAATTTCCCGGCAGTAATCATTATGCCTGTCAGCCACCGGTATTATCTTCACCTGGACGGGAGAAAGCCACACAGGGAAGGCACCCGCATAATACTCGATAAGTAGTCCGAAAAATCTCTCCCAGGATCCGAGTAACGCTCGATGTACCATATATGGTCGGTGTTCCTGTCCATCATCACCGATATAAGTCATGTCGAACCGCTCGGGTAAGTTAAAGTCGAATTGAATGGTTGAAAGCTGCCACTCGCGGCCAAGTGCATCATCAGTTTTTAGATCAATCTTGGGGCCGTAAAAAGCACCTCCCCCTTCATCAACCTCGAAGGGTAGACCTGATTCCTCGATAATCCGACGTAAAGCAGCCTCAGCGTCAAGCCACCTTTGCTCCTCGCCGACCGAATCAACCGGACGGGTTGAAAGGTAAATCTTGTACTTTTCGAATCCGAAAGTCCTCAGGATTGACAGTGAAAAACGCAGTACCTCGGAAAGTTCATCATTCATCTGCGCGGGCGTACAGATAATATGGGCATCATCCTGAGTAAAACCTCGTACCCTGGGTAAACCGTGAAGAACACCGCTTTTCTCATAACGATAAACAGTACCCAATTCTGCCCATCTCAACGGTAACTCGCGGTAAGAACGCGTTCTGGCTTTATATGCGAGTATATGGAAGGGGCAGTTCATCGGCTTCAGGTAGTATTCCTGTTCATCGATAGTAATCGGAGCATACATGTTATCCTGGTAATGATCGAGATGACCGCTAATTTCCCATAATTTTGATAGTCCGATATGCGGTGTATATAGAATCTCATAACCATTAGCAAAATGTTCTTTCTTCCAGAAGTCCTCAACAATCGACCGTATACGTCCGCCCTTGGGCGGTAATATTGCCAATCCACCACCTATTTCTTCAGGGAGAATAAACAACTCGAGTTCCTTGCCCAGTTTCCGGTGGTCACGACGTGCTGCCTCTTCCAGTTGCTGAAGGTATTGCCTTAATTCTTTTCCTGATTCGAAAGCCACCCCATAGATTCTCTGGAGCATGGGGTTTTTCTCCGAACCTCTCCAGTATGCTCCGGCAATGCTGGTAAGTTTGAACGCTTTGACCTGTCCGGTAGTCTCAACATGAGGTCCCCGGCAAAGGTCGATAAAATCACCCTGCCTGTATACCGCAACCTTCTCATCTTCAAGTTCATCGATGAGTTCAAGTTTGTAAGGTTGGTCGGCAAATAATTTACGTGCTTCTTCCTTTGATACTTCATCCTTTTCAAAAGGAGTATTCGATTTTACTATCTCGTTCATCTTCTCTTCGATAACTGGCAGGTCATCGGGAGTGAGTGAACGTGGCAGTTCAAAATCGTAATAAAAACCATTCTCGATTGCCGGACCGATACCGAATTTGACATTTGGAAACATGGACATTACGGCCTCAGCCATAATATGAGATGCCGAATGCCTCATGGTTTCCAGCTTTTCTTCTTTTTCTCTAACTTTATCTTCGCTTGCCATTTTCATTAACAAAAAACCTCTCATCCGATTCAGGGATGAGAGGCTCATTTCAATTTCTCCGAACTAAAGAAAATACTGTTGATCTTTCTCCAAAGATAAAATGAGTCGGAGTCTACGAATCCCCAAACTTGTTTCATTATACCAGTCACAGCCTGCAAGCGCAATATCTTATCTTATGGTAAGAAAACACAATGCCAGACGTATATGTGAAAATAGACTATAAATATCAGAAAAAATCACTACCATTTCACTATTGACATATAAGTTTAATTTATGTTTTAATTTCTTATTTAATTTAAATTTTGATTTATCATTTAATATCTTAACCAATTTTCTTCGGAGGTTAATATGGAAAATAAAGATTCAAACGAAATGAGCGACATTATCAAAACCATAATGAAGGGTCTTAGAGATGAGCTGGAAAATATCAAGTCCGAGATAAAAGAGGAACTGAAGACCGAACTGGATAACATCAGGTCCACATTGAAAGAAGAAAGGGATAATTCCAAATACACCGAATCTTCCCCACCCGATTCCTCATTCCCTCCTCCGCCGCACCAGCCCTTTGATGATTTCGACGTACCTGGTTTTATGGCATCTTTTAAGCCACCCGGTTTTATAGCCGGCGATGATGATAGGGAAATCAACGGATTCGACATTGCAGATTTCAACAAAATCCACATAAGCGGTATTTTCGAAGTAGAGATCACTCAATCCGATGCCTATAATATCAAAGTAGATGCTAATCATAACTTCTTCAGAAACCTTGATGTATCGAAAGAAGGAGAAATTCTGCGGATACGCCACAGCAGGCATATTGGTTGGAGAGCTGCGCTAGTAAAACCAAGAGTCGAGATAACTCTGCCCGCCTTGAAAGAGCTTCGACTTTCCGGCGCTACTGGTGTTAAAATTTCAGGCTTCAGTTCAAATGAATCCTTCAAACTGGATATGTCCGGCGCCAGTTCACTAGCAGGCGATATAAATGCCGGTAATTCTGACTTTGATATATCAGGAGCAAGCCGTATTCGACTATACGGCTCAACCAGAGATGCCGTGATAAAAGCTTCCGGAGCAAACCGCATCGATCTTCATGAATTCACTATTGTAAATGCAGCAGTTAAATTAAGTGGCGCCAGCCGTCTCTCTGCCAATATCTCTGGCAGATTGGACGCACGGTTGAGTGGGGCTTCATATTTCGGCTGGCGGGGCGAGCCAGTGATGGGAGATATACGAACTTCAGGAGCTGCAAGACTCAGCAAAGAATAAACAATTTACAAGCTGGTTTATTTAGTTACTGAAATGCGATAAACTGAATAAATCACAAACGTATAATTTGGATAATCAAAGAGCTGCGAGACTAATAAAAGAATAAAAAAGTTTTTCGTAATCTGGATCAGTCAGGCAGCCTCGCTTCTTGGCAGCTCTGTCGTCAATTTTGCCCTGGCCTGGTATTTAACTCAGGAGACAGGCTCAGCCACCATACTTGCCACTGCCACGATGATAGCAATCCTGCCGCAGATTATTCTTGGTCCCTTAATTGGTCCGTATATCGATCGGTGGGATCGGAAAAAGATAATAATAATCTCCGACTCGTTTGTTGCCTTGGTAACTGCCGGTCTGGTTGCCCTCTTCTTCACAGAAGCCATTCAGATCTGGCACATTTACATTGCCATGATTGCCAGGTCCGTTGGCGGCACCTTTCATTTCCCGTCTATAGCAGCTTCTATCCCGCTCATCGTTCCGGAGAAACACCTTGCCCGGGTAGCCGGATTAAACCAGATGCTTGGTGGGATCATCAATATAATCGGTCCACCGGCAGGAGCTCTGTTGATGGAAACTCTCCCTATATACGGGGTACTTGCCGTCGATATCGTGACTGCGATTATCGCTGTGGGCTTGATCTCCCTGATCGGAATACCCAAACCTCTACGAACGACACTTGTTGAAAAAGCATCGGTAATCTCTGACATGATGCAGGGTTTCCATTTCATCTGGTCATGGAAAGGCCTGGCTATATTACTCAGTCTGGCTTCATTGAGTAATTTCTTTTTGGTTCCGGCCTTCAACCTGACGCCTTTGTTCGTTGCCGAACACCTCGAAAATGATGTTCTCAAGCTTGGATGGCTGAATTCGGCTTTCGGTATTGGGATTATAGCCGGTGGGCTGATACTCGGAGTATGGGGTGGTTTCAAGAAACGTATATACACCGTTATCATGGCGATTAGTATTGAAGGTGTTTCCGCGGTAATTTTCGGATTCACTACGGCAGGCAGTTTCTTTCTCGGACTATCCTGTGCATTTCTTCTGGGAACAGGCATAGCAATGGCAAACGGACCTCTAACCGCTATTTTTCAGTCGGTGATACCTCACGACATTCAGGGTCGTGTCTTTACGATTATGGGGGCGATTTCTGCGGCTGCTACACCACTCGGGCTTGCCATAGCCGGTCCTCTCGCTGACGTTATTGGTATTCGTTCGTTATACTACATAGCCGGAATCGGTACATTTATATCAGGTATCGCATTCGTATTCATACCGGCAGTAATGAACCTGGAAAACTACAAACCCGATGAATCAACACAGCCTACAACCAAAGCTTAATTGACACTCTTATAACTTTATGTTAAAGTAACGAAAAAGGTAAGGTAAATGAATACGGATCGATGCAAAACCTCCAAGACTTATTTTTACTTTATATTTTCATACCCGGGAAACGTACGGGAGGTTTTGTCCTGATAATACCTGAGTAAGAAATATATATGGATAAAGAAAACCCTCCCTGGCGGAGGGTTTTTTATATACGGAAGAGTTTAAATAACGTAATAGTATATAATGAGCATAATTCAGGGAATACAGATGAGCAAAGTAACATTAAAAACAGCAAATGGAAGCTATGATATCCTGGTAGGCTCAGGGCTGCTATCCCAGGCAGGTACTCTGCTGAAAGACAGAGGATTTTCTACCGGCAAGGTTGCAGTGGTAACAGATACTAGAGTAAGAAAACTCCATTGCGATACGCTGGAGAAAAGTCTGAAGGATTCAGGCTTTAATATATTGGTAATCGAGATCCCTGAAGGTGAAGACCAGAAATCACTTGAAACAGCCGGCAGATTGTATGAAACACTTACGGATTTCTATGCTGAAAGAAATACTCCCCTGCTGGCGCTGGGTGGAGGCGTGATAGGCGATCTGACCGGATTTGTTGCCGCTACCTATATGCGTGGGGTACCCCTTATCCAGATACCAACTACCCTGCTTTCACAGGGTGACAGCAGCATTGGCGGTAAAACCGCGGTAAATCATGGGCAGGTAAAAAACAAGATTGGAGCATTCTATCATCCAAGACTGACAATATCAGATATCTCAAACCTTGGTACTCTGAATACCAGGGAATTAAGTAACGGGTTGTCCGAAATAATAAAACACGGGCTGATACTGGATGCTGATTTTTTTGAATACCTCGAAGAAAATATAGATAAAATCAGGGCAATGGATGAACAGGTACTTGAAAACATTGTAGCGCGTTCGGCAGAAATAAAAGCCAGAGTAGTAGAGAAAGATGAACTTGACCTTGGATTACGGAATATACTGAATTGCGGACATACCGTCGGGCACGCAGTTGAGTCCGTTTCCGGTCTCAAGACATGGCATGGTGAAGCAGTATCAGTCGGGCTGATGGTGGAAGCCAGGATCTCAAATGAACTGAATATGATGAAAGACATTGAGATAGAACGACTTGAGAACATTCTGAAGAAAGCCGGACTTCCCACCGAACTACCGAACCTCGCGCCAGAGAAGTTACTGGAAGCCATGAAGCACGATAAAAAAGTCGCTGAAGGTAAAATCCGTTTCGCTTTACCGAAAAGAATTGGAGAAGTATTTATCACGGATGATGTAAGCACTTCCATTATCGAAAAAGCGCTGGTGAATTAATATGAACAGACCAAGAATTTGCGCAGCAATAATAAATAATGATCTGGTGAAAATAAGAGAAGCGGAACTGATGGTAGACCTCTTCGAGGTTAGAATCGACCTTATTGGAGACTCATGGGAAAAGGTAGCAAAAACCATCAAGAAACCCTGGATAGCTACAAACCGGACAATTGAAGAAGGCGGAAAATGGAATGGAAATGAAGCCCGACGGATAGAGAGGTTGCTGCAGGCGATTGAACTTGGCGCAGAGATGATCGACGTCGAATTTAGGACTAAAAACCTCAATAACATAGTGCCGCTTGTTAAAAAAAGAGTGAAGTGCATACTTTCTTTCCATGACACCGAAAAAACACCGCCGCTTTCCGAACTGAAGCGCATCGTTGACAGTCAGATAAGAGCCGGTGCTGATATTTGTAAAGTGGTTACTACGGCAAAGGAATATCAGGACAATCTGACTGTATTAGACTTGGTACGGGCATTTCACTCCAGCAGGATAGTTTCTTTTGCTATGGGGCAACTCGGTCAGACAAGCCGGGTACTCTCCCCGCTGGTCGGGGCTGACTTCACATACGGATCGATTGAAGAAGGCAAAGAATCAGCACCAGGTCAAACAACGGTAAAACAGATGATCGATACATACCGGATACTGGGAATAGGAGATTAATCAGTAAAATGGCAATATTTAAAGACAACCAGGATGCTTTCGGTCACCTGTTATTTGACTACTATGAAAAAGGGAATACTGATAGCCGACTGCCTGGCATTCTCGAAAGGTATGACGGATTTATAACGGATGCCGGGTCAACCGCAGCATACTTTAGCGAGTATAAAAACTGGCCTCTCATTGAAAGGAAAGCCATACGACTGGCACGGGGTAGGATACTTGATATCGGATGTGGTGCTGGCAGGCATTGTTTATACCTGCAGAATAAAGGACTCGAGGTAACAGGTATCGACAATTCTCCTCTTGCAATAGAGGTTTGTAAACAAAGAGGTGTGAAGAATGCAGTCGTCCTCTCACTCAACGATGTTAATCCTGCTCTGGGGATATACGATACGGTACTGATGCTTGGTCATAACTTTGGTCTGTTCGGCAGCTTTAAAAACGCGAGGCGTATATTAAAGAAGCTGGATAAGATAACATCCGGACAAGCCATGATCATAGCAACAACAAATGATGTGTATCAGACTGATGATCCCGATAATCTGAGATATCATGAGTTCAACATGAACCAGGGAAGAATGAGTGGACAGATAAAAATAAAAGTAAGATATAAGAGATCCGCTACTCCATGGTTCGATTACTTGATGGTCTCGAGAAATGAAATGGAGACAATACTGGATGGAACAGGATGGAGAGTACGGAAGTACATAGATGCCGGCGATTCTCATTACGCGGCAATAATCGAAAAAGAAAAGGGCAGGAAAAAGAGATGACAGATATATCGGGAAAGACAAAAGTATGCGCCTTAATCGGCGATCCTATAGAGCACACCATGTCGCCGGCAATGCATAACGCAGCTTTTAACGAACTTGGGCTCGATTACGTTTACGTCGCTTTCGGTGTGAAACCGGATGAGCTTGCCGGAGCCATCAACGGAATGAAATCACTGGGAATGCCGGGATGGAACGTAACCATTCCTCACAAGGTTAACGTAATTCCACTGCTCGATAAACTCGATCCGCTTGCACAGAAAATAGGCGCGGTCAATACAGTGGTCAATGACAACGGCATCCTGACCGGTCACAACACGGATGCTACCGGGTTCCTCCAGGCAATGCTTGAGAAGGGCGTCGAGCCAAAAGGTAAGAAAATAGCGATCATGGGTGCCGGAGGGGCAGCCAGGGCTGTGTCGTTTATCCTGGCGGATCGTGGCGCGTACCCCTTCATCCTCAACCGGATAGAAGAACTTGATTGGGCTGAAAATCTGGCTGCAATGATATCGCAGGAATTCGACATCGAAGTACCGGCAATGGAATTGACAAAAGAAAATCTAGGCAACGTTCTGAATGATGCCGAGATCCTTGTTAATGCTACCAGTGTCGGAATGAGTCCGAACAATACTGTTTCGCCTGCACCAGCGGAACTGTTGAAAGCAGACCTGACAGTCTTTGACGTCATCTATAATCCCATTCAAACCAGGCTTTTGAAAGATGCTGAAGCAGCCGGTGCAATGACAATCAGCGGTATCGATATGCTGGTGTGGCAGGGAATCATGGCCTTCGAGAAATGGACAGGACAGAAACCACCGTTCGACCTGATGAAAAGCCAGGCAATGAAATTCCTTTAGAACGCGGGGTAATATGAAAACGAATATTGCGTTGATAGGCTATATGGGAACCGGGAAGACCATCGTAGGTCAGGCTCTGGCTGAAAAGTTGAATATGAACCTGGTTGAGATGGACTGGTTAATCGAGCAGGAAGCAAGTATGAGTATTCCCGAAATATTCAGTAAAGAGGGTGAAATTAGATTCAGAGAGCGTGAGATAGCCGCCACGAAAAAGATTGCCGGAGAAAAATCATGTATTATCGCCTGCGGCGGCGGTATAATCCTGAACAAAATCAATATAGACCGTCTCAAGGAGAGTTCTGTAATCGTGTATCTAACGGCTTCTCCGAAAACTATCCTGAAACGTGTATCCGGTGAAGCCGGTCAGAGACCTCTCCTGGAGGTAGCAGACCAGTTGAAAACAATCAGGGAGATGCTGAAATACAGGGGACCCTATTACGAACGGGCTGCTGAAGTGACAGTGCATACTTCCAGACTCAGTGTGGATGCGGTTACCGAAAATATTATCACCAGACTGAAAGAGTATGAAGGTTTCAATATCTAAAAGCACCATTAAGGGTAGTATTAACGCTCCTTCATCAAAAAGTTACACCATTCGGGCATTAATCTGCGCCGCTCTTGCCGAGGGAGAAAGTGAGATTATCAATCCCCTCGGTTCGGATGATACCGAAGCCTGTCAGGATGTCCTGGGCGCATTGGGAGTACGAATAGAACAGGATGATACTTCGTGGCTGGTCAAAGGCGGGATTCTGCATCAGCCCGACAGGGATCTTTACTGTCATGAGTCGGCTGCTACTCAACGATTCATGACGGCAGTGTGTTCGATAGTTCCCGGAACTTGCCGGCTGACTGCTGCTCCGTCACTAGCAAGGAGACCTGTCCTACCACTTTTACAACCGCTGAAGCAACTCGGAGTGAATTGTCATTACAATGAAGCCGATTCAACAATAACAGTCAACGGAGGTAGCCTGAAAGGCGGAGTAGCAGAGCTCCCTGGGGATATCAGTTCACAGTACGTGTCAGCCCTCTTATTCATTTCACCTTATGCGAAAGACGGTATGACCGTCAGGTTGACAACCCCGCTTGAATCGAAACCATACGTATTAATGACTCTGGACTGTCTTAAAAAATTTGGAATAGAGATAGACACTTCCAATGAAATGCAGCAGTACAGGACGACCAAGCAGACCTACAAATCAGCAAGATACACTGTCGAAGGAGACTGGTCGTCGGCATCGTACCTTCTTGCGGCAGGCGCTCTGGCCGGTGACATTGAAGTAAAAAATCTCAATCCCGACAGCCTGCAGGGAGATAAAGTATTGCTGGAATTTTTGAAGAATATGGGAGGTACGGTTGTTGTCCAGAATAACAAAATAATGGTCAGGAAATCGGCGTTAAAGGCTGTACGAGCCAATCTGACCGACTGTATAGATCTACTCCCGACAACGGCTGTTCTGGCTGCCATGGCTGAAGGAACGAGTGAATTCAATGGTATAGCACGAGCGAGAATTAAGGAATCTAACCGGGTCTCAGCGGTAAAAGCCGGACTTGAAAAAGCTGGTATCAGCGTTATTGAAGAAAAAGATAAACTGATAATTACAGGCGGAAACACAGGTAGTGCTGTCATCGACTCTAATAACGACCACCGCATTGCGATGGCTTTCAGCCTCCTAGGTCTGAAAGCCGAAAGTATAATAATAGAGAATGCTGAATGTGTATCGAAGACATTTCCTGAATTCTGGGATATACTGAAACGTGTTGGAGGTAAGGTAAAGACAGATGGCTAATAGCATCGGAAAGCTGTTCACCATTACCAGCTTCGGCGAGAGTCACGGCAGATGTGTCGGAGTAATAATCGACGGCTGCCCGGCTGGCCTTGCCATAACCAACGACGACATCCAGAAAGAAGTTGACAGGAGAAAGCCGAAAAGCAATATCTCCACAACCAGGAAAGAACCGGAAACCGTGGAGATTCTTTCGGGAATCTACGATGGACGAACCACCGGCGCTCCAATATGCCTTCTGGTCTGGAATACAGATGCCGATTCATCGGTATATGAGAAAATCAAGTCATTACCCAGACCCGGTCACGCTGATTACACGAACTTCGTCAAATATGGTGGATATAACGATTACAGGGGTGGAGGTAGGTCTTCAGGCAGAATTACCGCAGGTTACGTGATGGCAGGTGCCATAGCGAAAAAATTGCTGAACTCTATCGGTATTGAGATATTAGCTCACACAATCGAGATCGGTGAAATAAAGGCGGCGGAAAAAGTACCCGAAGAGATAAAGACTACCGTCGAGAACAATACTTTACGGTGCGCCGATCCGAAAGCTGCCAAACAGATGATGAAGATAATAGAGAAGGCTCAGGCAGAAGGTGACAGCGTCGGTGGGATAATTGAGTGTATCGCATTAAACGTTCCTGCTGGATTGGGAGAACCGGTTTTCGACACATTGGAAGGAGATCTGGCAAAAGCAATGTTTTCGATTCCTGCTGTCAAAGGGATTGAATTCGGATCAGGTTTCTCCTCGACACGTAAAAAAGGTTCTGAAAATAATGATCCTTTCAGGATTGAGGAAGGAAAGGTCGCTACTGCCACAAATAATGCCGGTGGTATACTTGGTGGTATAAGTAATGGTATGCCCGTTGTTCTTAGAGTAGTAATAAAACCGACTCCGTCGATATCCATTCAACAAAATACCGTCGACCTGGAGACAATGACAAATTCAACCGTGGAGATACACGGTAGACATGACGCCTGTATTGTTCCGCGAGCCGTACCGGTTGTGGAGGCTATGATGGCCATAACGATATGTGATTTTGCCAAAAGGGCAGGAATTATCCCGGAGGTAATTGGATGAGCCTTGAGGAACTGAGAAAAAAGATCGATGATGCCGATCAGCAGATTGTCAGGTTAATAGCAGAGAGAATAAGAGTAGCCGGAGAGATCGGTAAAATAAAAAAAGAACAGAGAAAACAGATAGAGGACACTGCCCGTGAACAGGTAGTACTCCAGCATATTGCCGAGATAGCTGATAAAGAAGGCCTGAATCCTGATGATATATCCAGGATATACCGTCAGATAATATCAATGGCAAAGAGTGTCGAGGGGACTGTGATCGCATTTCAGGGTGAATCCGGGGCATTCAGTGAGGAGGCAGCTTATAATTACTTTAGTTCTTCCGTCCTGATAAAGCCATGTGAAACTCTGGATGATGTCTTTAAGGCAGTCGAGAGTGATGAAGCACAAAGCGGTATCATACCAATAGAAAATTCTCTGGAAGGCAATGTTGGACAGTCGTATGACTTGCTGCTGGATTCAACCTTGAACGTATGTGGTGAGACGGAACTGCGTGTGGTGCATTGCCTGATAGCCCATCCCGGAATCAGCCTGGATTCCATGAAAAAAGTTTATTCGCATCCCCAGGCTCTCGGTCAATGTCGAACATACTTAAAACACCTTAATTGTGAACAGATACCCACCTACGACACCGCTGGTAGCGTTAAAATGATTAAAGAAAAGGGAATCAAAGACGGGGCAGCTATTGCCAGCGCCAGAGCGGCTGAGATTTACGGAATGCAGATTCTGGCAACAGAGATAGAGGACAATCCTGATAACTTCACCCGATTTTTCATACTCTCCAAACAAGCATCTCCACCAACCGGGAAAGACAAAACATCGATTGTGTTCTCGGTTAAACATAAGCCGGGGGCATTATTCGATTTCCTCAAAATTCTTACGGCGGGGAATTTAAATATGACAAAGATCGAATCCAGGCCAACAAGAAAGAAACCATGGGATTATTACATGTACCTGGACTTCGAAGGTCATCGTGACGACGAGAGTGTTAGACAAACACTGGAAAGCCTGGAAAACAATGCATTGTTTATGAAAGTACTTGGTTCATATCCCAGAATGAGTTAACCACTCATTTTCAGATCGTTAATTCTTGTCAAGTGTAAGAAAAACTGTTTTCCTGATCCTGTTATTGACTCTGGGTACTGCTTTTGCTTTCTCGAGGAGTTTAGGGCTTATGGCAGATAATGGGGATTCTTCACTGGCTCTTTGAACTTCTGGTATATTTCTAAGGATTTGAAGAATATCGGAAAGAGTTGAGGTTTTATCCAGGGCTATCGTCATTATCGTTCCTTCTTCCCACGAACCAATGACTTGAAGTACTCTTGAATTCAACGATGATTCGATTCTTCCAGAGAGTCTCATTAACTGGTTAGCTTCGACCGGTGGTGGGATTATCATTTGCAGTTCTTCTATAACATCTGGATTCCTTGATTCAATATAAGTACGTTCTGCCTCTGGTAAAAAACGATCTTTTTGATGCATGCTATTACTGGTCACTATCTGCCCGTTGTTTACCTGCCTTATCGCGTTTGCCAGTTCTTTAGATTTGATATCCTTTAGCAGATATCCACTTGCTCCTGCCTCCATCGCCTGGTTAAAATACTGATCGAACAAAGTCAGCATTATAATATTACAGGCAGGATATTTCCGTTTGACCTGACGGGTAAGCTCGATTCCGTCGACTCCAGGCATTTTAATATCCATCAAAATTACATTAGGCTTAAGCTTCTCTATTTGCCTGAATGTTTCCTCACTATCGGCTCCCTGGCCGATCACTTCAAGATCATCTTCCTGTTCAAGCATATGCTGAAGTCCGTCACGTACAACCTGGTGGTCATCAACCAGTAATATCCGAATACTCTCTTTGGTATTTGATTGTGTCACCACTTCCGCTATTCCTTTCAAAATGATTCTGACAATCCACCAGCACACGTATTATGTACGCATACCCGGTTAAAAGACATACCCGAGGATTGATCAGACACATATATTAGTTAATAAGCTTTCTTTTATAAGCCTCGGATACTGCTTCCGAGCGATTCCGTACACCCAGTTTTTCAAATATCAAGCTAATACTCCTTTTTACGGAAGCCTGACTCAGAAACATCTGGTCTGATATTTCGGCTGTGGTCACTCCATCAGCTATCAGGTGTAGTATCGTTGATTCACGGTCAGAAAGAGAGAATTTACGTTTACCATCGGTAGCTGATGTCAGTTCGTTCAGATGATCGCGAGTAAGAGATAATGCCAGTGGCGAACGTCCATCTCGAACAGACCGTATTGCCCTTACGAGTTCTTCACGTTTTATATCTTTGAGAAGGTATCCCACCGCACCGGCTTCGATAGCCTGGGTAAGGTATTCATCGTAAAGTGTGAGCATGATTACGTTAATATCAGGATGTTTCTGTCTGAGTCTGCGAGTAAGTTCGATGCCATCTACGCCGCCCATCTTGATATCCATCAGTACAATTTCAGGTGAAAGTGATTCTACCTGTGGCAATGCTTCACTGGCATCAGATGCTTCGCCTACAACATTTAAGTCGTTCTCTAACTCCAGCATCCGCCTGAGTCCTTCTCGTACTACCTGCTGATCATCGACCAATAAGATTTTAATTTCCTCCATCTGAATCCTCCTCCATTTGAGAATTAACTGGGAAGTTAACCGACACTGTCGTTCCCGTTCCTTCGCCTGTTTTGATATTCATATTACCGCCAAGCATTTCTGCCCTTTGTTTCATACCCAATAAACCGAGATGCCCGACGGCTATGGCGCTGTCAAGTGTTTGTACAAGATTAAAGCCCTGACCGTTATCGCGTATTTCGAGATTCAACTCATCGGGATTATACTTGACACTCAATGCCACTTTCGTTGCATTTGCATGTTTTCTGATATTTATCAACGATTCCTGGACAATCCGGTACACAGCTATCTCAATACTGGAAGGCAACCTGAATGATTTTCCGGTCTGGTTATAATCACTTACGATTCCATCAGCTGTCAGATCATCAAGACTCTGTCTGATAGTTTTTATTAAACCTAATTCATCCAGAGCAGGGGGACGTAGACCTACCACCACTCTGCGAAGTTCTTTTAGACTTTTTGTAACCGTACCTTCCATATCACTGAGTTCACTACGGGCTTTCTCTACTTCCTTATCTGGTAACTCATGCCTGAATGACTGAATTCCATATGACACTGCAACCAGCCATTGTGCAACACTGTCATGAAGCTCAATCGATATGCGGTTTCTTTCTTCTTCCTGTGCTAAAACTACTTGTCCAAGAAGTTGTTCTACCTGTAACTGCTGGATCTTCAAATTGTCAAGCATTCTGGCATTCTCGATAGCAACAGCTGCTTCATTGGACATTGTTTTCAGAAGATCCGCTTCTTCGTCGGAATAGGACGTTCCTGATTGTTTCTCACCAAGTGCAAGAACACCTATCAGCCTTCCATGGCTTTTTACAGGACAGAGAAGCTGAACTCCAAGAGCGTCAAGAGTGGTCTTTTCTACTTCCCACATCCCCTTAAATTGCGGCATTATGTCGATCAAATTTCTTCTTAGCACGTCTCCCTTATCACTCAACCAGGTAATAACCGGATTATCGTTTAAAAATTTTAACTTCGAAAATGTTTCTTCATGATTGGATTGGTTGACAAAACGTACTTTAAAGTCACCGGTCCCTACTTCGGGAAACAGTAATGCTGCTCTTTTTACATGCATTGATTCAACTATCGGCTCCAGTATGGTTTGCTGGAGTTCATTAAGATCAAGAACGTTATTAACCTTATTTGAGAAATCCAGCAGCATCTGCCTGTAGTCATAAGTATCATGATAGAAGACCCTATCGATCCATCTCTGAAAGATGTCTCTTAACGGGCTAAAGAGCAATGCGATTACCAGGGCAGTTGCTATAACTAAAGCAAGACTTGCTGATCCCAATTTATCCTGAAAGAAAAGCTGGATGGCATAAATAGAGAGTAGATAAACTGTACTAAGAAATATCGTTAAACCGGAATATACCAGGCCTTTACGCAATACAACCTTAATATCAAGTAACTGATACCTCAAAATTGCATACGTGATAAGAAACGCGTTTAGTGTTCCACCTATATAATCTAACGGGTATTTGTCCAAAGAAGGATGTAACGTGGTCAATCCGAGAATCGCAAAGGCGACCACTCCTGTGATCATATACATAGTCCGTCTTTTACTAATTGCATCAATCGGAGAACGATAATAATTAAAAAGTGTATATACCACTGCTATGAGATACCCAAAGGTAACAATATTTAAGATAAGGGTGACATAGGGGAGATAAACCATGTACAGTTGTCCATTTGTGAAATTAGCATCTCGAAGCAGAATCCCAGACACACTAAGGACGATAATCAATATCGCTGATGCGTAACCGAAATATGTCCAGAAATTGACTTGTTTTTTTGTGTAACTTCTAATGAACTGGTAATAGAAAATTACCATTGGGCTTCCAGTCATAACAATCATTTTAGCCCAGAAATATGTCTGCTGATGGTTGATATCCAGATGAGCTACAGTCGAACTTAAACTCCATAGTGTAGCTGTAAAAAGATACAGAGCAAAAAGTAACCTTACTCGTGTGAAACGAAGCAAAGTAACTATAGTGAGAGTCCCGTAAATAACTGCGCAAACAAGCGGTACCAAGATAACACTATCCACTTATTATTTACCCTGTATTCCTTTCCTCATCATTTGGTTCTATAACCAATCTAGCAGATAGCCATAAAGACAAGTGTAAAGATACTAAACGTTTCGTAAAGGTTTTATAAAAGTTTCATAAAGAATCGATTTGTATGCTACATTCGGATAATTTTTTAGATCCCCCTGATTGTTGTGTAGCGTGCGGATGTTTCTCGCAAGTACGCACCGGAATTATAGAGAAACAGAAAAATTAGCAACAGTTACAAAGGTATAGTGTGACATTAGCTGAAAGGCTTGAATATTGAACAAAAGAAACTCAGAGTAACACGTCATGTCTGAGACAAAAGCTACTCTAAACAGAAATTAAGAAAGTTGATAAAAAATGGAAATGATAAAAAGTACACCTGGTAAACACCGTTATTAAGGTTTTCATTCTCTTGCGGAAATAGTTTCAAGGGATGAAAACTCGTTGAAAGGTTTATACTAATAGCACTAAAAAAGCTTCTACAGAAATTCCTTCGAAAATGAAGTGCTGCCCCATTCTGAGGAGTCCACCGCAGGTGGATCTGCCTCAGGCAGTGAGAATCTCTTTCGAATATTAGAATAGGGATCCTTCATCCTCATTCGTCACCATCAGGATAATAACTTATCATTACCATATATAATAAACCAACAGGGAATACTCTATAAATTAATATCCGACAAAATGAAGAGTCCGCTTCATACGAAGCGGACTCTTCAAACCTTACATCCCGAACACTTTATAATATTTACTAAAGTTAAGGAGCCTCATCATCGCTTTGGAAAAGCGTACCAAGTGCATCGGTCCAATATGTGTATGAGGCGTTTCCTGTAGCCAGGTAGTTAATCGTAGTTGTGTTGATTGTATGTCCATAAAGTACAAACGAACCATCACTATATGGGAATGCACTCATGTCATTCGTTCCAGGACTCGCCATCACAAGGT